>NZ_JBHTLD010000204.1:0-8674 GCF_042678745.1 Pontibacter rugosus
ATATTAAACAGTTGCTTTAACAATTGAATTTCAAGGCTTACTATTCACACATTATTTTTCATGTATGAAATTTATCGGGCTGTTTTTATTTCTGGCAGGTCTTGTTTCGCTACTGCTTGGCTTAACAGGGGCTAACCTTTTGGTATTAAACTGGTTAGATCAGTATGGCGAAACAGCAAGTTGGGCCATTCGTATCGGCATTACTATACTGGGGGCGGTTATCTATTACGTTTGCCGAAACGATGACTAAAATTTGGATGAAAATAATATATAGATTAATTGCCACGTGCAGCAAAACTCCGTATACGCACAAATAGTGCCCGTGCTGTGCCTAAATGCAGCAAAACAGAATTTAAAGCCGTAACGCCATGGACGCTCAGGAATACACCCCTAATTATACACAGATCAACGAACTCTACATCGACACCGTGGTGATTGATGATACGGAGTTTATAACGCTGTGGTGTTTTACTGTGCTTGATGATGAATATAAGTTTGTATACTTAGGCTGTGACTTTACACAGTTTAATCAAATCCTGATTGCTGCCGGCGAAAAAGGCAAGGAAATAGCCCTGCACCTTGCCGAAACGCTGGATAAGCCTTACGATGCCCCTACACTTATTCCTATCAAAGAAGACTTTGATGAGTACCTGGAGCTAACGGGTCATGATATTATCGTATATGAACCACTTGCCCTGGAAGATGATTTCGAGGAGTATGACGAAGAAGACGAGGACCTGCCAATAGAGCAACTCTTTGGAGGCAAGCCCAACAAAATACGCCAAAAGTACCTCATCTATCAACTGGATAAGCTATACCCCTCTAAAGTATTTGAGCCAGAGCAGCTGTTTAAAGGCGACCTGGCAGAGTGTTTTGAAGATGACTCGCTTGAACTGGCACAGCTATACTATGACTACCTGAATGCTATGGAGAACGGCTATGGAGAAGCTGAGGCCAGGCAACTAGCAGGTCTGGAACGAGAGATTTTCTTTCGTATGGCCCGCAAAGCCTCCGAGCTCTGGAAATAAGCTCAACACTTATACTTTTCCTATACTACTACTTACTATTCTTTTCTCAAGCCAAACCTTATATTGTTAAGGAACTAGCTTCCTGTATCAATTTTGGCAACACTTGTTGCTCTTATCAAGGTTATTGTGCTGCCATAACCACAGAATCAGGCTGTGTGATCAAATTAATTTTACTGCGCAAGTGAGACCGGAGATCCATGATCCAATCGCGGGTTAATTGGTCATCTGCTTTCGTGAGCGCTTCCTCATACCTGTTGAGTTGGGCATTGTGTGTACTTAACACGAATTCGCGGTAACGCAGATCAAACTCTTCTCCCTCTAGCAAAGTAAAATCCTGCACCAGCGTTTTGTCTGCTCCCTCTAGGCCAATAGGCAACTTTATATGCTCCTGCTTTTTCACCAGCGCCTTCAGCTGTTGCAGAGTTTGTTTATGATAATCAGCAGCCTCTCTTGCCAGATTCCTGATATGTTCTGTAGAGCCTTGCTTTGCTGCCAGTTCTGCCATCTGTACTTGCAGCAAGTTGCTACTTGCGGCATAATCCCAAAAAACAGGATCATCTAGAAGGGTACGTGTATGGGTTTCTGCTACTGCCTCACTCCTTTCAGCAGCAGGATCTTCGCAGGCCAGCATCAGCAAAAATATAGCGCCCAGCGTAACAGAAATAACTTTATCTAAAAACATAAACGGATGCATCTTATAGGTTGCCTATATCCTATACTGTACTCTCCTATACCTGGGTTTAGCTTTCCATAAGATTCCTAACATAGTATAACTGGGCCTGTTTAAGCTGCTATTCTTTTTTTAGAAAGTATAACTTTTCTGCACAACTGTTAGATTACTATCACGGCCTTGCTCGGCTATGACGTGTGCTGGTTTTGGTTGCTTTACCAGTTGCTCTGGCAGGTTCATACTTTGGTCAGATAACTGGATAAGCAGCGGAGCACCTGCTTTTAGGCGCAGACTTAGTTCTACTGATTTAGAAGGCGGCAAACCATGCAGGCGCATCAGGTATACTTTAGCATCTTCAACAGCAGGTAGCGGATCTAACTCTAAGGCCTCCCCTGCAAGCGACACTGCCAGTACATCCTCTGCGTGTTCGGGCTGCAGCAACACCTCCAGGTGTATCGCCTCCTCCCGCCGCGCTTGCAGGCGCAGGCGCAACAGGCGCTCGCCACTAGCCACAGAATCCTGCAGTATTTCAGCAACTGGAGCAGGTATGTTCAGTGCCTCTGCGGCATTCTGCAAGTATAACTTGCCGGAGTAAGGGTAAAAACCAGACAGTTTCCCGATGGCAGGTTCGGGGAAGAACTGCCTGTTCCAATCGTCGGTAGTGGTATAAGAGGAGGCCCAGTAGGCTTTACCTGTGTTTGCATTTAAGTAGTAGCTCACAGCACTGTGCAGCGGCCGTTCTGCTGAGGGAGCCTCGCCTTGCACAGCGCGCGCTACTTGTATACTACCTGCCAGCAGCAGCACAACAGGTAGCAGCGGAAATCCTTTCAGGCTAAAGCTGCGCTCTAGCACGACCAAAAGTGGCAAAAGCAGGCCTGCCAGCAACAGCAACAAGAGAACCATACCATAAGGCAGTTGCAGCGCAAAAGCTGTGAACACCACCTCTACAATAGGCATCATCAGGAAAATGGCGGGCACACTTGCCACCAAAAGCACCAGCGTGTAAGTTACATGCACTTTCGGACTTTTATCCCAATCCATAAGAAACACAACCACTATACCTCCTAAGCTAGAGAGTAGCGGAAAAATGAAAAGGTAAGCTGCGTTGGGTGCCAGCAGGTATACGACCAGCATCAGCACAAACTGAAGTACAACCACACCCATCAGCAGGGAGAACAGCCGCAGCCACCGCAATACCAGCCAACTGAGCAGCAGAAATAAGCCCAGCGCCAACAGTAGGTAAGCCAAAAAAAAGTTATCTGCGCTGTATACGCCATTGTGTCGGTGAGAAAGCGGCAGCAAGCGCCACACAGCCTCATTGATAGGGTAGAAAAGTGCCACCACAACTACCAGCATCAGCAAGTATAAAACAAAACCAAGTATAACCTGCCGCACCGTTATCACCTGCTTTCGAAGTCCTATTACCAACGTAACTAGTAGCAAAAGTGCTGTCAAGGCTACCCACAATAGATTTAAACCGGCGCTATAGGTGATTACCCAACTGCCTATAAAGTTGAAGAAAACAGCATCCGGGGCTTTGGTAGCTTCTAAAGAAGTATGGCCGAAGTGACGGGTAAGTGCCAGCATATTGCTGCCGTGGTGCTGCAGGCTGCGCTTGCTAAGGTTTTCGGGGGCATCGGTAGCTTTATGGTAATGCACAAAACCATCTATAAAAGCGGAGTTCAGCCCTGTATAGCCTGCCTCTTTATATACTGTAAAATCAGTGTTGTTGGGCATGCGGCTGTAGATTTCATAAGCCAGCGAGCTGAAGTATGGGTGTGGTACAGCAGCGGCATACTGTCGGGTGACCCAGCCGTTTTCCGGACTCATCTCGAAGGTCATACTTGGGCCTTCATTGCCGCGCCCCTCCAGGTTCATAACCACGCCTACTTCTTTTGCCCATGGGTGCTTCAGAAATGCTTTTGCACCATACAAGCCAAACTCCTCCCCATCTGTCAGCAGCACTATTACGTCGTGCTCCAGAGGTTCCGTCTGCCTCAGAGCGCGTACTGTTTCCAGTATAGCGGCTACGCCTGCGCCATCATCGCCGGCTCCTAAGGCATTTGGCTGCGAGTCGTAGTGCGCAATCAGCAGAATGGCTTTGTCGCTCTTCCCGTTTCCTTTTAGCCTGCCCACCAGGTTATACACATGCCCTACCATCCCTACGCCGCCGTATACTTCTGCTGCCGTTGTATCCTGTACCTGAGGGTTAAGCTCCAGCGCCTGCATTTGCTGCAGCAGGTAGGTTCTTACCTTGGCATGCGCTAAGGTGCCCATAGGGTGCGGCTCCTGCGCTATTTGCCGCACATGCTGCATAGCCCGTTCCGCAGAAAAAGTTGCAGCAGGCGCTGAAGCCGGTTCAGGGGCAGGTGGCGAAAGCAAGTATAAACTCAGGAGCGACAGGCTTGTAACAACCAGAAATATGAGAGCTGCCATAGCTCTGCTGCGGTACTGCATAGGTTGGTGGGTAGGTATGAACATAGCTATTCTAAGATAGCGGTTAGCGGCAAGATTAGCAGCACCTGCTGGAAATAAAAAAGGGCTTCCGACGCAGATTGTCGGAAGCCCTTTTTATGAGTTGTGGGTATTTTAGTCGATAGCAGAGTATTTTTCTCCATCCACAATCTTGCTCTGCCGCAGGTGCACCGGTGGCTCTGTTTTCTTGCGCAGCTTGGAGTTTAGCATTTCCACCATCAGCGAGAAGAACATGGCAAAGTAGATATAGCCTTTCGGTATTTCCACATGGAAGGCCTCCGCCACCAGCATCACCCCGATCAGGAGCAGGAACGAGAGCGCCAGCATTTTTACAGTTGGGCGGTTGTTTACGAAATCGCTTATCACCTTGGCGAAAGCCAACATGATTCCCATCGAAATAACAACGGCCACAATCATGATGATCACCTCGTCTACAAGGCCCACGGCGGTTAGAATGGAATCGAAGGAGAAAACGATATCAATCAGAATAATCTGTATCAACACTTTACTTAGCGAAGTAGTGACTTTCCCAGAAGTATGCGTTTCCTCTTCTCCCTCCAGCTTGTTGTGTATCTCGGTGGTACTTTTAGCTAACAGGAACAAACCACCACAGAACAAAATAATATCACGCCAGGAAATAGCTAACTCGTTTGCTGTAAAGGGCAAGTCAATGGTAAACAGTGGCTCCTTTGCCTGCACAATATAGCTGATGCACAGCAAGAGCAGTACCCGAAAAACCAGTGCTAGCATTAGGCCTATGGTGCGGCCTTTACCCTGTTGCTCCTGGGGCAACCGGGCAACTATAATGGAGATGAATACGATGTTATCAATGCCCAGCACTACCTCCATGAAGGTTAGTGTCAGCAGGCTTATCCATGCGTCCGGATTAGCAAATACTTCCATAGTTTATCTTTTTTCGCTTGCGTATAAAAAGCAAATGTAGACTTTAATTACTGATTGTATATCAGTAACGTTGCCACAACTTTAGCAATCATGCAGGCGAAGGAAAAAGCTTTAAGATTTCATGTTCACGAACTGCAGCGGCATGCCAATTTCCTGGGTATTGCTGCGCAATAAACCGATCACCCCTTGCAGGTCATCAATTTTTTTGGCTGTAACCCGGATTGTTTCATCCATGATGGCCGCAGACACTTTCATTTTGCTGTCTTTTATCAGCTTCATGATTATTTTAGAGGTCTCTTTATCAATGCCAGCCTTCACTTTAATATCCTTCTTCACCATGGCTCCTGACTGGTAAGAGTCCTTAGAGAAATCAAGTGCGGTGGCATCCAGTTCCTGCTTCACCATTTTACCGATCAGTACATCCTCGGTGTGCTGCAGGCGCATGTCGTTCTCCATAGAAATGTGCACCATGTTGTTTTTCTTATCGAATTCCAGCGTGCCCTTAGTGTCGCGGAAGTCGTAACGGTTCATGATTTCTTTCCGTGCCACATTCACGGCGTTGTCCATTGTTTGTGGGTCAACTTTGCTTACGATGTCAAAAGATGCCATAGGTAAATGTATTTTATATGTTAAGCGTTAGATTTTACACGGCTTTGCCCAACAAAGTTATTTTTTTGGCGCAAGATTAGCTATATAATTAGGCCGACAAAGGCCATAAACAGCCAGACAAACAGCTTCTCTCTGCTGCAGTGCCTCTGCAACCGCAGCTCCAGATGCCATTAAGATGGTGCAAAGCTGGTAAAGTAAAACATGTTTGCGCTATACTTGCTCCAGTAATTTTAATGTAATTCAGAAGTATAAAGCGGCACTGGCATAGCACACATGCTGCTGTCTTATAGCCACTAAAACTTTCAGAATAAGTCTGTGGGTTTTATCTTGTGGCTGATGTTAAATTACGCTATATGAAAATACTAGAACCTGCCACGCCAGAAGCATTAGAAAAGTATTACCACCTGCGCTACCAAACGTTACGCGAACCCTGGGGTGCGCCCGAAGGCAGCGAGCGCGCTGACGATGATGCCACTGCCATACATGCCATGCTTGTTGATGAAGCTGGCGAAGCAGTAGGCGTGTGCCGTTTGCACCTGAACACACCACAGGAAGCCCAGCTTCGGTTTATGGGTGTGCGTGCCGATCAGCAAGGCAAACAGCTAGGCAACAAGCTTCTACTATACCTAGAGGACCGTGCACGACAGCTTGGTGCCAAGACTGTGACGCTTCAGGCACGCGAAAACGCCGTAAACTTTTACCGCAGAAACGGGTATGAGATACTAGAAAAAACCTACATCCTGTTTGGCACTATACAGCATTACCGTATGGCAAAACAGCTGTAGCAACAATCGCTTTAATACAACTATGAAAAACAACACAAAACTATGGATTGGCGCAGGTGCAGCGCTGGCAAGTGTACTTATTCTTAGCAATCGAAAGAAAAGTAACGCTCCTTTGGCTACCGTAGCTAACGTAGACCTGGATAAGTATGCAGGCCGCTGGTATGAAATAGCCAGACTGCCTAAACGCTTTGAAAAAGGCTGCCACTGCGTGTATGCCGAATACCAACAAAATCCCAATGGGTATATAGAAGTCCGCAACGCCTGCCATGAAGGCGGCCCTGAAGGAAAGCTGGACATTGCAGAAGGAAAGGCGTTCCCGGTGGAGGGGAGCCACAACAGTAAGCTTAAGGTACAGTTCTTCTGGCCTTTTAAAGGCGATTACTGGATACTGGAACTCGATCCTGCTTACCAATATGCGCTTGTTGGTACTCCTGACCGTGAGAGCCTCTGGATTCTATCTCGCACCCCACAGCTTGACCAGGATATCTATAATCGCTTAATTTACCAGGCAGAGGTAAAAGGCTTTCCGGTTGGGAAGTTATTGAAAACAGACCAGAGCTGCTATACTACAGCAGGGTAGCCTGTTTCTATACTTTTGTTAGATGCATACCCTTTGTATGGGCAATAATATACAGTTCTGCTGCCCATGCAAAGCATGCTTTTACTGCTTCTGAAGCACCTGAAACAAGTTGCTACCAGTTAAGCTTTTTCATATATTTAGCAGGTCTTTCTACCACTGCTGTTACTTTAAGGCGACAGCGGTAATACCAACCCGTTTCTACTTCTTATAGATAAGATTATGACGATCAAGCTTAAAAACATAGGCAGTAGCGCTTACAAGGCCTTCACTATCCTTAACATTATTCTATTAGTCGTTGTTACTTTCAATTACATAGAGTACAGAGAATTACGCGATAAAAAAATCCCGGCCATAGCAAACATCTTCCTGCTAATTGTCCTCAGCCTGGGCTTGTTTGCCGCCATTTATAAGTGATAGATTTTTTGCCGATAGTTAGCAATAACAGAAACAGGTGGCCTTTAAATGCCTCTTCTGCCTTATTGAGAAAGACAGAGGTTTTCATTAGGTGAGAACAGTACTGCCTTTTTAGAATACAAATACAGAAGAAGCAATAAGCTTTGGCATTACTTATTTTCCTTATAGGCATACCAGGACTTTCCTTTTCTGTTTCATTCACTGCCTCACTAGTGCAATCTCTTCTGTCTCCATTTCTCCCCTACAAAATATAAATTGCTTCTTACTCACGAAAGCCAAGACTACTGCTTCGAGCATTGCGAATAGATGTAGATACAGCTATTCTATATAGCCTAACTAATCAAAATCAATCTGCCGGCAATAACCTTATAGTTATACTTAAAATTTGCAATATTTACATTATATTTAACAACACAAATATTAGGAGACAGGTAGAGTAAACCTTTCCTATTTTAGGCGCTCACTGAGTTGGCTTAAACTCCTCAAGCTCCTTATATCATTTTGCATGTATAACTTATATCTCTAATCATGAAAACAATACTATTCCCCTGCCTTTTGCTATGCCTCTGTATGTTCTCAGGCTGTGCTGTTACTTCTACCTCTACCGCTAAAGTAGAGAAGCCTGATAAGTTCTATGTTGGCATTATGACCTTAGTAACCGAAATGGATGCTGATTTCAGCCAACTTGATTCGGCAACTTACGAGCAGCACGTAAGGGGCAAATTTAATAACCTCGAGAATGTTAAGTATCGCAAGCATTTGGAGAAGACGCTTGCACGAAATCTAGAGAAAGAAAACGTACAAACCCGCATTATAAAATCATCTGAGGTTTTTGAACTGAACTCAGATGTAAGTTATAGTGAGTTTGTCGAAAAGATCAACAAGATAGGTGTTGATGGCATCCTACTCGTAAACCAAAAGAATTACTGGTATAGCCAGAGTTATTCAACAGTACACTTCGATTATACAAGTGCCACGACCGTAGATCAAGAACCAAATGCCGTTTTCCATACTTATTTAGTGGATATAAACTCATTGAAGCCTGTGTGGTTTGCAGACTCTATGATTCAAGGTGTTTCTGCAGGATATGATACCTTAAATAATCATCTGGCACGATCGCTGTTTAGAAAGCTCCAAAAGGATAAGTATATCTTTGTAAATACAAAAGCATATTAATCTTAATATACAGGTATCTTTTGCCAAAAGCCCC
>NZ_JBHTLD010000205.1:0-8667 GCF_042678745.1 Pontibacter rugosus
AGAAAAACCTGCATGTAAAACAGGTTTTTCTATTTTTATACTTTGTTACTTGATATAGTGAGGTTAAAGTATGTGCAGAAGGAATAAGACCGTTATTTGTTTTCCCTATGCTGGCGCTAGTTTTCAACCCGTGTCCTACAATGGTGTTGAGCTTGTAGCTCAACTGGCTTGAAAAACCATACTTGCTGGCTGCCGCTAACAACTGTTCTGGCGCAAGCGTCCGCTTGTGACATTGACTGCTTCTGCTACTTCCATCGCCTCCAGCTGGCCCCGCTGGCGCTAGCTTGCAGCTAGTGCTTACTATGGTGTAGAGCTTCCAGCTCTACTGGCTCGCAGAGCCATACCTGTACAGCTTTGGCCGTACTCCCATAGCCATTCCTTTTTGAAACTTCAACTAAGCCATTCTTTCCAGCTCCTCTTAAAGCAACAGCCTTTGCTGAGGCTCTGTTTCTGCTCACGCAGAAAGCAAGTTGAAAACTTGCCACATGCCCCGTCACAAGTTACGCTCCGCTAAACTTGCGACATCACAGTTCAAAGATTGGAAAGGTTCCGATAGCCACCTCCCTCTAAAAACAGAAAAGCCTCTGCAATACTGCAAAGGCCTTTTTAAATAATGAACTACTGATTCCTGTGTCTCTGAAAGCTATACTTTGCCGTAAGCCGTCCGCTCTACAATACTTCTACCCAGCGTTACTTCATCAGTATACTCCAGTTCTCCTCCTACCGGCACACCTCGGGCAATGGTGGTGATGCGTAAATCAAACTCACGGAGTTTGCGGGTGAGGTAAAAAGCAGTGGTATCGCCTTCCATAGTAGGGCTGATGGCTAGTAAGATCTCGCGCACCTCAGATTTCGGCAGTCGCTCCAGCAGAGAGTCGATGTGCAGGTCTGACGGCCCAATGCCTTCAATAGGCGATATGACGCCACCTAACACATGGTACAAACCTTTATATTGTGCTGTATTCTCAATCGCTATCACATCCCGAATATCGCTCACCACACATAGCACCGCTTTGTCGCGTAGCGGATTAGCACAGATATCGCAAATTTCAGTGTCTGAAATATTGTGGCACTCTTTGCAATGCTTTACTTCTGTTCGCATTTTCACCAGCGCATTTGCCAGTGAGTAAGATTCCTCTGACTCCTCTTTTAGCAAGTGCAGGGCCAGGCGTAGCGCAGTTTTCCTGCCAATGCCGGGTAGCTTTGCCAGCTCCTCTACAGCATTCTCAATCAGTTTCGACGGAAAATTTATCAAGCTTTCTTCTCCTCTATTCTATATCTGCCGAAAGATCTTTATCGTGCAAAGCAGTACACATTCCTGAAAGCTCATCATAAGACCCCACTTTTACGGTACACTTTCCTTTATAATGGATCAGCATGGTGCATTGTTCTGCCTGCTCGGCGGTGTGCTTACATACTTTAATTAATGTGTCGATCACATGGTCGAAGGTATTCACATCGTCGTTGTACACCACCAGGTTGCGCATGTCGGTAGTCTCTTCGAGCACGGCAACATCAAGCTCTTCTTTATGAAAAATTTCTGTATCCCAATTCATCCCACAAAATTACTAAATTTTAAGCATTAATGGTAGCCGGAGCCTAAGTATAAGCTACTTCTGCAAAGCTGCTGCACATAGCAGACATATACGTTAAACAAAGTCTGGCGTAGTATGATTCCTGCAAATGATGTATACTATACCGTTACAACAAGGTATGCATTTTGCTATATAAGCTTATACTGCCGTACTTGCAGACACAACGGTTTACCTACATTATACTTTAAAAATATGATCAAAACTCTCTTTAGCAAGCGCTTTGCCCTGCTCCTCCTGTTGGTTACGACCATGCTGCAACTACAGGCACAGAACAAGGCTCTAACCATGGAGGATGCCCTTACAAACCCGGCATTGCAGCCTGAGAACCTGCGCATGCTTACTTGGGTAGCAGGCTCCGACGACTTCACTTTTATAAAGCAAAATAATGGTGAACAGGTATTGGTAAGAGGAAACGCCACAGCCGGCAAGCAGCGCGAAATCCTGACGCTCAAGCAACTGAATGCAGCTGTTGAGGCTATCGGAGTAGCAAATTTCAGCAGCTATCCAGCGCTGCACTGGCGCGCTGGCAACAGCTTTGTGGTGGATGGGCAGCAGAGTATTATAGAGTTTGATATAAAGACAAACAAAGCAAGACTAGTAACGACCTATGCAGAAGAGGCCGAGAATACAGAACTGGATCCTACTATGCAGCGTGTAGCCTATACCAAAGGCAACAACTTATTTGTTTCTGCCCCAGGCGCACCAGATGTAGCTATCACGAATGAGCCTAACGAAGCCATTGTACATGGGCAGGCGGCGCACCGTTCAGAATTTGGTATTAGCAAAGGTACTTTTTGGTCGCCAAGTGGCCAACTGCTGGCCTTTTACCGCATGGACCAAGGCATGGTAACTGACTATCCCTTGGTTGACATCAACCCGCTGCCTGCAAAACAGAACAACATAAAATACCCCATGGCTGGTGGCAAAAGCCATGAGGTAACAGTAGGCGTTTACAACATCAAAACAAAGAAAACCACTTACCTTAAAACCGGAGAGCCAGCCGACCAATACCTGACCAACATCACCTGGAGCCCGGATGAGAAGCATATTTACGTTGCTGTTCTTAACCGCGACCAGAACCACATGCAGCTGAACAGCTATAATGCCGAGACGGGAGCATTTGAGCGTACACTCTTTGAGGAAAAGCAGGAGAAGTATGTGGAGCCGGAGCATGGCTTATACTTTGTACCAGGCAAGCCAAACCAGTTTGTGTGGGTAAGCGAACGTACCGGCTATGATCATTTATACTTGTACGACACCAACGGCAAGCAAATCCGGCAGCTAACCAGCGGCAACTGGATGGTAACCGACATCTTAGGATTTAGCAGCAAAGGGGATGAGCTATACTATACTTCTACCGCCGAGAGCCCGCTGGAGCGACACATTTATGCAGTTAACCTGAGCAATGGCAAAACCCGCAGAATATCGCAGGGCAGCGGCACGCACCAGGCTCAACTTAGCCCAAGCAGCAAATACATCATCGACAACTACAGCAGCCAGGTAACACCACGTAATATTTGGGTGCTGAATACTGAGGGGAAAGTACAGCAGACACTGCTAACAGCAAAGAACCCGCTCAAAGAGTATAATCTGGGTGAAACAACAGTCTTTCCAATCAAGGCTGACGATGGCACCGACCTCTATACCCGCATGATCACGCCTCCGAACATGGACCAGAACAAAAAGTATCCGGTGGTGGTGTATGTCTATGGTGGTCCGCATGTGCAACTGGTAAACAACAGTTGGCTGGCTGGAGCCAATCTTTGGATGCACCTGATGGCGCAGCAAGGCTACATTGTGTTTACAGTTGATTCCCGTGGTTCCTCAGCCCGCGGTCTTGATTTTGAGCAGGCCACGTTCCGCCAGTTAGGTACTGTGGAAATGGCTGACCAACTGCGCGGTGTGGACTACCTGAAGTCGTTGCCTTATGTAGACCCAACGCGCATTGGCATACACGGCTGGAGCTTCGGTGGCTTTATGACTACCTCACTGATGACACGCCACCCGGAGGTATTTAAAGTTGGCGTAGCCGGAGGCCCGGTTATCGACTGGAAATATTACGAGGTGATGTACACAGAGCGCTACATGGATTCGCCGCAGCAAAACCCGGAAGGCTACGAAAAAGCAAATCTCCTGAACTATGTAAAGAACCTGAAAGGCAAACTGCTGATGATACACGGTACAGTAGATGATGTGGTAGTATGGCAGCACAGCCTGCAGTATATTAAGAAAGCCGTAGACGAAGGAATTCTGCTCGATTATTTTGTCTATCCGGGCCATCCGCACAATGTGAGAGGCAAGGACAGGGTACACCTGATGCGCAAGGTGACGCAATATTTTGACGAAAACTTATAATTTGCTTAATTTGTGATAGGCTGCTTTAACGGCAGCCCATCATACTTTTTCGCTGCTTTTCCGTAAGGGTATAATCAAAAACCATTCGGACATTTCCTTTGATGCATAAAGACAGCGCCCCTCTGCCCCACCCGGCAAGCAGAGTGGTTAGCAAAAAAAAACTGTCGGACAACAACAATGACTTAATCTACTGGTTAATGCAAAGCGAAGAAACGCGCTTAAAGGCCGTTGATGCGCTGCGTTACCAGTATAGTCTTCTTGTAGATATGGAGCTGACACATGATTTTCAGAAGTTTGTTCAAAAACTGAATGGCGTAGGAGCCGAATACATCATTGCAGGTGGCTTTGCTGTGGCACTGTATGGCTATCCACGTTACACAGGTGGTATTGATATCTGGATTAACCCTGTACCTGCAAATGCTGCTAAAGTACTGCAGGTGCTACAGGAAATGGGTTATTCTGACAAGGAGGTAAACCTGGAGGATCTTACAACCATTGATGTAGTAGTACAGCTTGGTTATCCGCCTAACCGCATTGACCTGACTACTGGTATGACTGGAATCGAATTTAACTCCTGCTGGCAAAACAAGGCTAGTATGCCTTTTGGAGGTGAAATGGCCTATTTTATTAGCTTAAATGATCTGAAGAAGAACAAGAAAGCTACTGCCCGCCAGCAAGACCTCCTGGACCTCCAAAACCTGCCTGAATAAGTATGCCAACCGTATCACCGTCTTTTCGCCAGGCGGTAAAACAACTAAGCGACAAAGAAAAAGAAGCCATTATTCTGAAAGCTGCCCGCCGCGATGCGGAGCTGTACGACATCCTCTCATTTGAACTGCTGGAAGAAGTAACAGTGGAGAAAGTATATGAAGACGCAGCTGACAAAATACATGAGTTACTTATAAATGCCAGCGGTCGCAGCCTAAGCAAAGCCTTAACAAAATCGCTCCGCAAGGCTGTAAAGGAGATAGCCAAATTTAAGCGCATCACCAAAGATCCTAAAACCGAGATAGACCTGCACATATACACGCTGCGCCTGATCTTCGACAATTTCACTGGTCAGTTCGACAGCTACTACAAAGGATTTTTCACTGCTACCGCACGTTTGTTACTGCGCACGATACAGCTTATCCGCAAAAACCTGCACGAAGATTACTATGTGGAGTATAAATCTGACCTGGATGATTTTCTGGAACAGGTTCAAAGCCGACCTAAGTATCTGACTGTTGCACTGCCGAAGGAGTTTGAAGTAGAGTAAAGAAATTTTGAATAACTGATTTTTGAATAACTGATTTTTGAATAACTGAATAAGTTTGGGGTATTTTAAGCTTGTATATTTCTGCCAGTCCATTACCTGGTGCAGGTATCTGGTTTATCCCGCAGGTGCGAGCTTGCAGCTCGTATCCTACAATAGTGCTGCGCTTGTAGCTCAACTGGTTTAAAAAGCCATACCTACACCTGCTGCTTCTCAAAGGCTGAACCGTCTGCTTCCCTGTTCTTAGTGCTCATTTTGTAGGGAAAAATAAACTAACGCAAGATTTCATCTTGTAGTTGAAATGGGGAAAGCTTTCAGCTTTCGTGGCAGATTTTAAAACTTACCCACGCATTCGGAAACTTGCCCTATGAAAAGCTCCAGGTTAAATCTTGAAGCAGTATTTTGGGAAGGCAGAGGGGTGGTTTACCTACAAGATGAGCACCCAAGGGCTGTGATTGGTTCAGGTAGCCAAAGCTCTTGTTCCTTTTCAAGTACAGGAATAGGTCGCGACCTGTCTGCGCAGTACCATCAGACATGAAACTTGTGCTTATAAAACAGCAACTATCGGAGCTTCCCTACTCAAAGAGACAGGCTAGCAGGACATAGTATGCAGAAATCTAAAGCGTACCTACCTGCACTTCCTCCAGGTTGATCTCAGATACCTGTTCCAACTTGCCAGCTTCAAAAGCTCTGTCGTAGTTCTCGATAGGAAAGTCTTTGTCAGCGGCTTTGTAGTTGTTATAATCCTGAAAGCGGATACCTCCGATAGTGCGGGAATTAACAGCCTCTCTGAAACGAGAGCCTCCACCATTTTGTGTGAAATTGTAAGCCAGGTAATCCATGGTATGCTTTTGCTGATGGAACCAGTACACGTACTCATCCTCAAAGTCTTCTCCTCCGCCTTGTTGGGTAAACGTCACTTTTACCTTGTGGTAAGGCTCCCCATTTATCGATGCTTCTCCTATATACTGTTTTTGAACAGCAGCATCGTTCAGCGAAAAAGGCAACAAAGCAAAATAAATCACACCATTCACTGATGCGCTATAGGCCTGCTGCTTTTCCTCTGTTAATCCTACTGCTTGGTCCTGCACAGTTCGTTTAAAGCCACTGTTGCTAAGCACATCATGCACCCGTTGGCCTGTAGAGTCTGTAAAAGTACGGCTGTATACAAAGGCCCCATTATCGCGGAGGGCACGGTACTGGGTATCACGGAATCTGAAGGAAACAACCCCCTGCTCCAGGTTTTCAGCGCCATGTGCAGCCAGGGCAGCATCAACTATAGCCTGTGCCCTAGGCTCCTTTTCTTCAGAGCAGGCAGCAAAGGCTAATAGGGTTGCTAACAAAAGTAAAGTATAAGTATGGGTACGAAGGAAGTAATTCATCAGTATAAAAGTAAGGCTGTACCAAAGGTATAAAAGCAGCGGCAGGTAAAAAAAAACCGCTCCAGCCTTTAACAGCCAGAGCGGTCTAAATATTGTACAAGAGCTATACTTATTGTTTAGCCGTTACGTCAAAAGTTATCTTAAACTCATCAGAGATCGCCTTGTCGCCAAGTTCTCCTAAAAGAGTTTCAGAACCGTAACGCACATCAAATTTAGAACGGTCTACCATTACGTCTGCTTTTGCGTTAACAGTACCATTCTGGATATTTACTACAGCCGGGAAGCTTACCTGCTCTGTCTTCTCTTTAATTGTCAGGTTTCCCTGTACGTTATAGTTAGGCTCACCTGCTGCGGCACTGGCAATAGGTGATACGCTCGTGATATCGAACTTAGCAGTTGGATATTTCTCAACACCAAAGAAGTCATCGGCCTTTAGGTGACCAACCAACTTGGCATTGTCTTCCTCCGCTGTGATATCTGTATTGGTGATGGTATTCATGTCGATGATGATGTTACCACCAGTCAATTGGTTGTTGGCTACCATCAGCTCTCCACCTTGCAATTCGATTTCACCATCGTGGGCTCCGGCTACTTTCTCGCCACGCCACTTCACGTTGCTCTGCTCCTTTACAATCTGATAAGCCTCGCCTTCACCAGTGGCTGCAGCTGCTTCTGTTGCTACAGCATTTGTTTCTGTCGTAGTTTCTGATTCGCCTCCGCAGGCTGTAAATAGTAGTGCTGCGGCAAACGTAGCATAAATGGCTGTCTTTTTCATGTTTAGCTAATTATTGGTTAAACTTATCATTTAAAATAATTCAAAAGCCGCTCCGGCTTTTAAGCGGAGCGGTTTATACTTATGTAAGGTTGCTTACTGCTTTGCAGTTACATTAAGCGACACAACGAATTCGTCATTGATGGCTTTGTCGCCCAAGTTATCGAAGAAGCTTTTAGAGCCGTAACGGATATCGAACTTAGAACGGTCGATGGTTACGTCGCCTTTTGCAGTAGCTATGCCGTTTTTAACTGCTACAGTAGCAGGGAAAGACACTGGCTTTGTAATGCCTTTGATGGTTAAATCGCCGGTAACAGTTGCATTTGGTTTGCCAGCCGCAGCGCCTGCGTTAGATTTTACGCTAGTGATTTTGAAGGTGGCAGTCGGGTTTTTCTCAACACTGAAAAAATCATCAGACTTCAGGTGGCCGATCAGTTTGCCATTGTATTCTGCATCCTTTATATCAGAGCAAGTCATGGCGTTCATGTCGATAACAAATGTACCGCCTACCACTTTGTTTCCTTCTACTAACATCTGGCCACTTTGCAGCGCTATGTTGCCCATGTGCTCGCCAGTTACTTTTTTGGCGTGCCATTTAATATCACTCTTGGCAACATCTACATTATAAGCACGAGCCTTAGCTGGTGCGGCTACTTCTGTAGCAGCCTTAACGGCCGCAGTGTTTGTGTTGCCAGCATGGGCTGAGAACATCAGTGCACTAGCAAGTGAGGCTAAAATTACGTACTTTTTCATCGGTTTGACTTTTAAACTCTATTGGTTTATGGTTGTTATTAATCTCTTATTTTATCGAGCAGCATATTCAATTGCGCGGCCTCATCTTCTGTCAGGTTAGTGATGCCTGTGCCTTTACCACCCTCTAAAACATCCATTTCTTTCAGCAAGTCCAGTCCTTTTGGCGTGATCAGTACATCTACTGTGCGACGGTCGGCGGGGCATTGCTTGCGCGTTACCAGTTCTTTTGCCTCCAGCTTATCTACAATGCGCGAGGCATTAGAAGTTTTATCAAGCATTCGCTCGATAAGCAGGCTGATGGTAGCTGGCTTAGGGTGTTGTCCGCGCAATATCCGCAATACATTATATTGAGGCAGCGTGATGCCGTGAGGTTTAAATAAAGCAGACTGCTTCTGCTCTAAATAACCGGAAGTATACAACACGTTGATGTAAGCTTTTTGAAACTCACTCTTAAACGATCCTTGTTTAATTTCTTCTTCTATCTTCATATCCAGCCTCTGCTTCGAATGATGGTGCAAATATATGTACATACATTTAATGTACCTATATCTGCAC
>NZ_JBHTLD010000206.1:0-8611 GCF_042678745.1 Pontibacter rugosus
TTAAAAGCCTATTCACAATTTGAAAAGGAAGAAAAAAAGAAGAAATTAGATGAAATATTATACTGATTAACCAAAAATGACCCTGCTCGACGGTAAAAAAACATCTGAAACCATTCAGGACGAAATAGCTGCTGAAGTAGCTGAAATAAAAGCAAAAGGCGGTAAAGTGCCTCATCTTGCGGCCATACTTGTGGGCAACGACGGCGGCTCAGTTACTTATGTCAATAACAAAGTGCTGGCCTGTGAGCGTATCGGCTTTGGCTCTTCTTTAGTTAGTTACGAAGATGACGTGACAGAAGAAGTGTTACTGAATAAAATACAAGAGTTGAATGAAAATGCCGAAGTCGATGGATTTATAGTGCAGTTGCCTTTACCCAAGCACATTGATGCTAACAAAGTGCTGGAGGCAATAGACCCGAAGAAGGATGTAGATGGCTTCCACCCAACAAACGTGGGTAGAATGGTTGCCGGTTTGCCAGCCTATTTACCGGCTACACCTGCTGGTATCCTCCAACTCCTGAAGCGCTACGAAATTGAAACAAAGGGAAAGCATTGTGTAGTGATAGGCCGCAGTAACATAGTGGGTACACCCATGAGTATTCTGATGTCTAAATGTACTTATCCCGGTGAGTCGACAGTTACCATTTGCCACCGCAATACCGTTGATCTCGCGCATCATACACGGCAAGCTGACATTCTTATTGTGGCTGTAGGCCGACCTGGTTTGGTAACAGCAGACATGGTAAAAGAGGGAGCAGTGGTGATAGACGTAGGCACTACACGCGTTCCGGATGCGACACGTAAATCGGGCTTCCGCCTGAGAGGTGACGTTGATTTTGATAATGTAGCTGATAAATGCAGCTATATAACACCAGTACCAGGCGGTGTGGGGCCTTTAACTATTGCGATGTTAATGGCTAATACTTTGCGAGCTTCAAAGCGCGAAGTTTACGGTTAAGGTTTTTGCGTAAAATTTACTTTTAAACATTTAGCCGCAGTAGCGGTTAAACATTATTACAGGTATTTGCAAATTTATACTTGCCATACCTGATGAAAAGTTTTAAAAGTTAATTATTAGAAAAACTATGATTCCAGTAAAAGGATATGCTGTACAGAATGCTACTGCACCACTAGATGCTTTCAGCTTTGAGCGCCGTGAAGTAGGGGAGCATGATGTGTTGATTGATATTTTATATTGTGGTGTATGCCATTCTGATATACATCAGGCGCGTGACGAATGGGGTGGATCTAAATACCCGATGGTACCCGGGCATGAAATTGTCGGACGTGTTAGCCAGGTAGGTAGCAAAGTATCTAAGTTTAAAGAGGGTGATTTGGCAGGTATAGGCTGTTTTGTTGATTCTTGCCGTACTTGCCCTAGCTGCCAGGAGGGACTGGAGCAGTACTGCGAAGTGCACAACGTAGGCACTTATAACAGCTATGAACTGGACAAGAAAACACCTACCTACGGTGGCTACTCGAGCAAAATTGTGGTAGATGAGAAGTATACTTTAAAGGTATCAGAAAAACTGGAGCTGTCTCGTGTGGCCCCTTTGCTTTGTGCCGGTATCACAACCTATTCTCCGCTTATGCAATGGAAGGTAGGAAAAGGGCACCGATTGGCAGTAGTTGGTCTGGGAGGTTTAGGACATATGGCTGTTAAGATTGGCGCTTCTTTGGGAGCTAATGTAACGGTGTTAAGTACATCTCCATCTAAAGAGCAGGACGCAATTAGCCTTGGTGCGCATAGCTTTGCCGTTACTAAAGACGAGAACCTGATGCGCGAGCTAAGAGGCTCATTTGACTTTATCCTGGATACAGTTTCGGCACCACATGACCTGAACATGTACCTGAGCCTCTTGAAGCGTGATGGTACCATGATTCTAGTTGGCGCGCCGCCGGAACCTGCTGGCGTAGCAGGGTTTAGCCTAATTGCAGGCCGCAAGCGCTTGGTAGGCTCTATGATTGGCGGTATTCAGGAAACGCAGGAAATGTTAGACTACTGTGCGGAGCACAATATCATGTCTGATGTTGAGGTTATTCCAATTCAGGAAATTAACCAGGCGTATGAGCGAGTACTGAAAAGTGACGTGAAATACCGTTTTGTAATTGATATGGCTACACTGTAGTCCGATAGCTGATTTTTTGTTTGCAAAGCCTCTGCAGCATCATGCAGGGGCTTTGCTTTTTACTAAAGCTATACTTCTTTTATTTTAGATAAGAGCAAGTATAAACAGTTGCTTTAAAAGTATGAACTGTGTTTTTTAGTACAACATCCACTAAAGCAGTTCATTGCCTGGAACAGAACTTACCATTCTCCGTGTTGCAATTTTAGCTAACTTGCATGCCCGTTGGTTTCAAGAGAGGCTGGCGGGAAAAAATTATACTTAAGAATGGTTGTTCTGACCAGTAGAAAGTACAACCGAAGGAAAATTACATTGGAAGAACTAAAGACTTTAAAAACAGCCTCAATACATCAGGTGCCGAAAGATGGCAGCCGTTTGCCACTTATGGAGGCTTTTTATACGATACAGGGAGAGGGCGGTAACACAGGGCTGGCTGCCTATTTCATCCGACTGGGTGGCTGTGATGTTGGCTGCCACTGGTGTGATGTTAAAGAGAGTTGGGATGCGGAGCAGCATCCGCTGACGCAAGTGGAGGATATCATATCGGCAGCAGAAGAGTTTCCTGGAAGGTTTGCTGTGATTACCGGAGGAGAGCCTTTGCTGTATAACCTGAATCCGCTAACCCAACAATTGCAAAGCCAAGGTTTCAGGACCAGTATTGAAACATCAGGTGCTTACCCACTGAGCGGTAACTGGAACTGGATTTGCCTTTCTCCCAAAAAGTTCAAAGCACCTCATGAATCAGTATATCCTTTTGCACATGAGCTAAAAGTTGTTATATTTAACAAAAGCGATTTTAAGTGGGCTGAAGAACATGCTTCTAAAGTAGGTGCAAACTGCCAGTTATACTTACAGCCGGAGTGGAGCAAAGCTACCGAAATAACGCCTTTGATAGTAGAGTACGTAAAAGACAATCCGCGCTGGCGTGTATCGCTTCAGACGCACAAGTACATGGATATTCCGTAAGGACCCGCTATGCTTAAACCTTTTCTTCTTGCCTGCCTGGTCACAATAGGTTCTGTTTCGGCAACAAATGCTCAGTCGCAAAATACAACATCAGCAAAAGCGGCCAAACTATACGAAAAAGCGGATACTTATGTGCGGGCAAGGGATTTTGATCGTGCGCTGCAAATGCTCTCTGAGGCAACCGCAAAAGATCCGGCATTTTCGCAGGCTTACATAAAAGCTGCTAACCTGCACAAAATGATGGGTAACAAGGCTGCTTATTTTGAAAACCTGGACAAAGGCCTGAAACTTATACCTTTCACAAAGGGCTATACTAACTACTACTATGATCTGGCCGAGTTATACTTTGAAAGAGGTAATTATGAGGCGGCAACAGAGTGGTATGAAACGTTTCTGAAAACTGGTTCACGAAATGCCAAGCAGGTGGATTGGGCCAGGCATCAGATAAAAGCCGCTGCGTTTGCGCATGAAGCTATGCAGAAGCCTGTGCAGTTTAACCCGGTGCAGTTGCCGGATCATGTGAACAGGTTCGGATTGCAGTACTTCCCTTATACCACAGCCGACCAGAATTATTTTATTTATACTGGGCGTGCCAGCTCGCGTCCTGAGCATGATGAAAACATCTACATCACCCATCTAAAAGGGGATGAGTGGCAACCGCCTGTTTCCATCTCAGATAATATCAATTCTCCTGCAAATGAAGGAGCAGCTACTATCTCAGGAGATGGCAAGACTTTGGTATTTACCTCCTGCAACCGGCCGGACAGCCAGGGTGACTGTGATTTATACATCTCTTTTAGAACAGGAGGCGAGTGGAGCAAGCCACAGAACATGGGCAAAAGCGTAAACTCCAAAGCATGGGATTCTCAACCCAGTTTATCTGCTGACGGTCGGACGTTATACTTTAGTTCTACGCGCAGTGGCGGCATCGGCAAAGAAGACATCTGGGTAGCCTATCGTAACGATGATGGTACCTGGCAAACTCCTGTTAACCCGGGGGCGCCTCTTAATTCTTCAGGCCGTGATATGGCACCGTCTATTCACGTAAGCGGAACCACTTTATACTTTGTAAGTGATGGTCATGTAGGGCTTGGAGGGCTTGATATTTTCAAAGCTAACCTTAACCGCAATAAAAAATGGTCGGAGCCTCAGAATTTGGGTTACCCGCTGAACACCTTTGCTGATGAGGGGTCTCTCTTTATCACGCCTGATAATGAAACAGGCTATTATTCCCGGCAAATAAATACGGATGCCGGTGCTCCAAGTATACAGTTGTTTCAGTTTAAGGTGCCTGCAGAATGGCGTAGCCGTGAAACCAGTACGTATGCACAGGGCCGTGTATTTGATGCTGTCACTAAAAAACCTTTAGCAGCAGAGGTGCAGCTTTATGATGTGCAAACAGATTCTCTGGTGCAGCAGGTGAGCTCAGACAAGGTTTCCGGTGAGTATACGGTTGTGCTGACGGATGGAAAACAATACGCACTTTATGTATCAGCTCCCAAGTACCTAATGAACAGCCGCAGCTTTGATTATACCGCTGCTAAAAGCTTGTCGCCGGTTGCTTTGGATGTGTACCTTGATCCGGTAAAATCTGGCGTGGCAATGGTGCTGAACAACCTGTTTTTTGATACGGGTAAGTATGAGTTAGAGAAAAAGTCTAAAACAGAGTTGAACAAAATCATTGGTTTCCTGCAGCAGAACCCACATATTAAAATCGAAATTTCAGGGCATACAGATGATGTAGGATCAGATCAGGCAAACCAGGTGCTTTCAGAGAGGCGTGCAAAAGCTGTTGTTGATTACCTGTCGGGGAATGGAATAGGTAAAGAACGCTTCCGCTATAAAGGCTATGGTGAAACCAAGCCAGTAAAACCAAACACTTCAGAAGAAGATCGGCAGCTCAACCGTCGTATTGAAATGCGGGTGCTTTAGTTAGTTCTGAGTATGAATTGTAAAATTTTAATTCTTCAAAGAATAGCAGATCATACATAAAACTCATTGATGAAATAGCTTTTTAAGTAAAAGCTATACATCTGCTTTAAGAATTATTAAAGATCCTCATGCTTGCTCTTTACAACCCTTATCCTTTGTGAAAAAGTAATAAAACAGGAAAGGCTGATCTTACGATCAGCCTTTCCTGTTTTATTAAATACTCTGGAAGATTAACGCTTCTCAACAGAAACGTAATCACGTTCAGTAGCACCAGTATAGATCTGACGTGGACGGCCAATAGGCTCTTTATTCTCACGCATCTCTTTCCACTGTGCAATCCAACCTGGCAGACGGCCAAGAGCAAACATAACAGTAAACATATCTGTTGGGATGCCTAAAGCACGGTAAATAATACCAGAATAGAAGTCAACGTTAGGGTAAAGCTTACGCTCCACAAAGTATGGATCGTTCAAAGCAGCCTCTTCCAGTTCTTTCGCAATATCTAAGATAGGGTCTTTCACACCCAGTGCATTTAATACATCATCAGCTGTTTTCTTGATGATTTTAGCACGAGGGTCGAAGTTCTTGTACACGCGGTGACCAAAGCCCATCAGGCGGAAAGGATCGTCTTTGTCTTTTGCCTTATCAATAAACTTCTTAGAATCACCACCGTCAGCTTTGATCTGCTCCAGCATTTCAATTACAGCCTGGTTAGCGCCACCATGTAGCGGGCCCCAAAGTGCACTGATACCGGCAGACACAGAAGAGTAAAGGCTTGCATTAGCTGAACCTACCAAACGTACAGTAGAAGTAGAGCAGTTTTGCTCGTGGTCAGCGTGTAGAATTAATAACTTATTAATAGCATCAACTACAACCGGATCAATTTCATAATCTTCAGTTGGGTACGCGAACATCATATGCAGGAAGTTCGAGCAGTAGTCCAGCTTGTTTTTAGGGTAGTTTACCGGATGTCCGATTGAGTTTTTGTAAGACCAGGCGGCAATAGTAGAAATCTTAGCCATCAAACGTATGATAGAAAGATCCATCTCCTCAGTCGTTTGGTTCGGGTTAAGCGACTCTGGATAAAAAGCAGTAAGTGAACTTACAAGAGCAGACAGGATACCCATTGGGTGAGAAGTAGATGGGAAACCATCTAAAATCTTGCGCATGTCCTCGTTTACAAGAGTATGGCGCTTTATTCTGTCACTAAAATCTTCTAATTCTGACGCAGTAGGAAGAGAACCGTAAATAAGCAGGTAAGCAACCTCAACAAAGTTCGACCGCTCAGCTAACTGCTCAATCGGATAGCCTCTGTAGCGCAAAATGCCTAACTCACCGTCTAGAAATGTAATAGCGCTGGTAGTGGCACCTGTATTTTTATACCCTGAGTCCAGGGTAATATAACCTGATTGCCCGCGCAGAGAGGAGATATCGATAGCTTTCTCGTTCTCAGTGCCCTCTACGATAGGCATTTGGTAAGATTTACCGTCTAAAATTATTTCAGCAGATTCTGACATGTTTTTTTATCCTTTTATGTCCGTTGTTGTGTCTCTTATGAAGCGAAATTATATAAAAATGTTCTAAAATAAAACGCAGCACAGCATTATATCTGAAACTGCCAATGTTTTAAGGTTAAGCTTCTGATTAACTTTTGTATAAACGGTTTATTGGCAAAATGTTTTACTTAAAAGCGTTATTTATGTTTAGAGCTTTGGTAGGTTCATTACTTCTAACCTCTATCATTGTTAATGATCTGTAAATTTGTGACCAAAGATCAGAACAGGCTCCATTAGGATTGTGCAATTTTAAATGTTGAAGTTGAGTATCACTCTGGCAGTTAAACAAGATGTTCATTTAAGTCACAAGGGCAGATACAATAATAAGCTATAAAGCTATAGGTTAAAATTAATATGGCTTCAATCATCAGGAATGGCTATTTTTGCATTATGTATACCCGCGAACAAGCTTCACAATTGCGTCAGGAATTCTGGACAACTTTTGGTCAGTACCTTACACCGCTGCTTTCTGCTGAAGGGCTAAGAGTAAACTGGATCAACTACAAAACAGGGGCAAAGAGTGTGCATTTCAGAATGAATGCAGATAAGAAATCAGGTAATATCGCCATAGAGCTCACGCATGCAGATGTGGAGTTGCAGGAGCTTATTTTTGAGCAGTTGGTGGCGCATAAATCTATGCTGGAGGAGGCGCTAGGCGAAGAATGGGAATGGGAGCTGCATGCCACAGATGAGAATGGGCGCATCATAAGTCGTGTTTACAAAGAAATAGCTCCGGCCAATGTCTTTAATAAGGAAGACTGGCCAAAGCTTATTTCCTTTTTTAAGCCTCGCATAATTGCGCTGGACGAATTCTGGAGTAATGCCCGTTATAGTTTCGAGGGTTAGATTACCACGTTGTGTCGTCTTCTGGATTTGTAAATCCTATTCCTGGTTGAAAGCGGGTTCCGTTTCCGTTTAAGTGGTTCCACATGTCCACCTGCATTTTTAGCTTATCAAGCTGAATAAACTCTTCCCATCTTTCTTTGTCATCATCTGAAAACTGATCCACCAGATCGCTTAGTTGCAAATTGGGCAGCTCTTGTAAGGCTGGGTTCGTTTGCAGCAGTTGCTCTATTTTAATGCGGAAATAAGTGTTTAGTTCTTTGTATCGTTCTTCGTCAAAGTTTTCAAGGTTGATGTTTTCCATACGGGTTTTGTTATTACTCAACTTTACGAGAGGGTATAAAACTAAGCAACGGCATAAGATGCTATGAGAGACTTTACTGTAAAATCAGAATTAATCGTTGAAATGGTACAGAAAAGTTATGACACCAGTGAAAGCAGGTTTCTTGCTACCTTCAATCTCTAAGGTAACCTCTAATCTTGCTTTGGCTATTCCACGAAGGTTCTTTACAGATAGCAACTTAGCACGCAATCGCACAGCGCTATCCACTGTTACAGCCTGGTTAAAACGTAAACTCTCAATCTCATAGTTCACCTGCATTTTCAGGTTCTCGATAGCAGTGATCTGGTGCCAAAGGTAAGGCAACAGAGAAACCGTAAGGTAGCCATGAGCAATAGTGGCTTTAAATGGAGTCTCAGTGGCAGCTCTTTCCGCATCTAAATGTATCCATTGATGATCCAACGTAGCGTCTGCAAATAAATTTATTTGCTGCTGGGTGATGGTATGATAATCGGAAACGCCCATTTCGGTTCCTTCGTATTTTTCAAGTTCTTCCAGGCTTCTGATCGTCAGTTTACTCATGGCTTAAGGGTTCTGTGGCTGTATGTGTCTAATAAAATTTTGATGATACTAAATGATAGCTGCTGTATACGTGCGCAAAGTTAGAAGGAATTAGCTGGCATCGGGAAAAATTATGCTTTAAGGTAACTTGAAGCAATTAGCACTTTAAATCACCCTCGCTATAGGGTGTAACAGCTTCAATACTGAAGAAATAATAAGTATAAATCAGCTCTAAAACCAGTTAATTTCCTAAAGGGTAAATCTGCTTAAATGGGTTTATACTTGTTCCTGAAATATCTATGGGCCTTTTGTGGTAGAAATTTTACTGCTGCTGGCGTAGTAAGTAT
>NZ_JBHTLD010000207.1:0-8448 GCF_042678745.1 Pontibacter rugosus
CTCACCACATAATTAATATTTAGTTTAGTTACTGCTCTTCTTTTTCAACCGCGCCTTTGCCTTAATTTTGAATATAGTTGTAAAACTTCACCATATCTACCTTGTAACGGTTTTTAGAGTAGCTCGAAATTTAGTTTTACAAAAGCATGATACCTTTTTTATAGACGTCTTACCTAAGTTTTTTTGGCAGAACATCTAGGGCTTCCGTAGCCCTCCCGTCTCTTCAGATAAGATTTTCTTCTCTTTTGAGTTAAATTCTCTTATCACGCATGAAAATGGATTAGCCTAGATAAAACAGGGACCGCCAATATATGGAGTCCCTGTTTTTGCTCACTCTAAACAACTATTATCAGCGCTATTTTATACCACAGCAGGAAAGCAGGCCATATAGGGTTTCATCTGAATAAACGCGTCCAGGCGCTCTGCGTGCTTTATGAACTTCTCCAGCAAGGGACCCGCCATGATCCTAAGCTCCCGTCCTGTTTCCTCCAGCCCCGGCTGCTGTCCCAGGAACTGGTATAGCTGCTCCAGCACGTAGGCCATGTACAGGCTCTCATAGCTTACCCGGCAGGTTGAGCAGTTTCCCCTGGCGCGCAGGATGTACTCACCCGCTCTTTTCTGCCTGCTCTGTATGAGCTCACGCGCCAGCCTCTCCGAGCTGAGGTTGCTTGTGAGGAATGTGCGCATGCTGTAGAGGAATTCACGGTAGCTGTCTTGGAGGTTAAACCTGTAGGAGCTCATCAGAAGCTCCTCAAGTGCACGGTTATGCTGCTGTGTTGGCGAAGCTGCCGGTTCCGGCTTATCCTGGGTGCTTTCACCGGTCCCCCTTGTCCCAGGTGCACCTGTTTCTGAAGCTGGGACAGCTTGATATCCCGTCCCAGAAGGCGTCCCAGCGCCTTGGGACGCAGTCTCGGGACACGTTTTGGCCGCCGTCCCATGGCCTAATCCCTGCATTTTCTTCACCATTCTGCCCACGCTGGACTTGCTGATGCCTGTTTGTTGGGCAATTCCCCTAACGGATTTCCCTGCTCGGTGCAGCTGCTGCACCCGTGCGTATATTTCTTCTTTGTTCATCTCTGTGTTTTTATTTATCAATGTTGCATAATTTTATTATCGCCCGTCCCATCACCTGCGGGGACATCGGTGTTGTCGGCCACAATGCCGAAGTACTTCACCGTTTTGCCGTTTTCCTTGACCACCACCACGTCCGTTTCGAAGAGGATGCGGAAGAGCCGCATGGCCTTGTCCTTGGTGAGCATTATGGCTGTGTCGCGGTCGCTGTTTACTGCATCGGTGATGGTGTCGGCGGTTACCCGATTGCCTGTTTTGCTATTAATAGAAGCCGATCCGGTAACCTTTTCCTCGATTGCCCGCTTGTGCCTAAGGATTCGCTCCACGTCCCTTCTGTCGGCAGGGGGAAGGCGGTCACAGAGTTTTATCCTTTCCAGAGTGTCTATCCGCACAAGCAGGTCTCCAAACTTCCTGTTGCCTCTGTGCTCGCGCATCAGCGGCACTATTCCTTCCGGGGCGATGTGCCTTTCCTGAAGCTTTAAGTAGTTTCTGAACACGTGCAGGGCCGCCTGATCGTCAAAAAGCCTCTGGTGGTTCTCCTGCAGCATAGTTGCCTCCGCACTTACCCGCACATCGTATTCCAGCCGCACGATCCGCTGCCGGAGCCCCAGGTCCCTGGTGGCATGGTAGAGGGCCGTAAAGAGGGTGTTGGCGCAGCCGCTGTCCACAAACTCCAATGCCTGCTCCTCCGCACTTTTCCTGATGGCTTTGGCTGTTCTGTCAAGCTCGTCTGTTTCCGGCGTCCTTGCCACCCTCACCTGCTCACCGCCCCGCATCTCAATGTGCCCCTCCGCCTCCAGCTGGCTGAAGAAATCGGCTGTCGCCGTGCTCCGTATGGCCGCCTGCTCCACCTCGTAGTGGATGGTGAGCCTGTTTACCTCATACAGGTGCACCTCGGAATTGTAAGTGCTGTATTTGGCTGACTCCCTGTAACAGTAAGATCCTTTGGAGAGGTAGGGGCTTAGCTGCTGGTATTGCGCGTTGAGCGCGTTAAGCGCATGGCATTCGCCCTGTGCAAACTTGCAGAGTGCCCTGTAGGCGGCATCCCGGTCAAAGGCTTTTCCTTTTCGCTCCTGCTTGTACACGCTCACGGGCAGCAGGGGGATCCTGCGGGCACGCGCCATGAACTGCAGGGCGTTTGCAACGCTTAGCTGCTCGTTCTCGTGCTCTGCCAGTACCACCCGCAGCCGCTCGTTGTAGAGGTCCACGCCGCAGTCTATGAGGGAGGTGGTGAAGACGAGGCGCACTTCATCCGGAATCAGCTTGGTGTCCGTGATGGACCGGTAAACACCACCGGCCACTTCCTTGGAGCCCGAGCTCAGCACCGCCACCTGACCTTCAGGAAGGCCCTTGAAGCCGCAGACAAGCTGCTCAATGAGCCTTAGGTTGTTGAGCCGGATAAGGTACTGATGGTTGCCAAAGTCAAGCGTGGGCAGCAGCCTGGCCAGCTCGTGCTGAATCTTGCCTTTGTAGGTGATGGGGGTGAGCTGTACCGTGTTTGACTGCCCGGCCACCACCTCCACGTACTTGAACCCGTACTCCCTGAGGAAGTCAGGCGGCGTGGCTGAGATGCAGAGCACGTTTTTTGCCGCCAGCAGCTGCCCGAACAGGAACTCGTACTTGGGACGCTTGTCGGGCATGCCGTAGCCGGACAGCAGCTCATGGATCTCGTCGCAGATGATCAGGTCCCCATCCGAGACGGGGGCTATCCTGGCAAAGCTGTCATAGGTGCAGACGGTGATTCTGCTGTGGAGCGCTGTCTGCACGTCCTCGTAGGTGGCACCCTGCTTGATGATGGCGATCTCACCGTATTTGCCCCTGGCAACGGCGTCCACGATAACAGTAAGCGGCTCCAGGATGATGATGCGCCCTGGGACGCTTCGCGCCAGCTCCTCCAGTGCAAAGGTAGTCTTGCCTGTCCCGGTCCTGGCCTTGAGCAGCACCTTTCCGTGGTGGCGTATATAACCCGCCAGGCACTCTGCCTGCTCTCCGATGAAGCGGTTCACGTGCAGCCTGTAATCGCACCCGTTGGGGTTTGGCCTGAGCTGGAAGCGCCAATCCGCTATGTCGGGCCGCAGCCCGTCCCGCAGGGCGTCCGCCAGGTCGTAGCCGTCCCTCCGGTCCGGGAACAGGTCCACCGGGGTAAAGTCGAGGCCGTGGGCGTGAAGCTTCTTCCACGCGCCCAGCTGCCGACCGGTCTCATCTGCGTCGACCAGCACATAGCCCGACTTGCCCCGCAGCGCCTTCAACTTCTGCTCGCTTAGGGAAGAGGCCCCGCCGGTGGCGACGAAGTCGTACTGCGGGTAAAAGAAGCTGGCCAGTCCGGCCGTCTTCTCCGCCTCCACCAGGACCATCGGGACACCCTCCCGCAGGAGATGAATGCCGTAGAGGCACTGGCCGTACTTCTTACAGGCGGGGTTCTTGAGGTAGAACGGTTTTTTGCTCTTGTCCCGGCTGCCGCTTGGCTGGTAGGCGAAGTGCTTTAGGTTGACAAAGGCCCCTGCCGTGTCCCGATGCCCGAACACCGTGTTGCCCCGGGTGTCGGTGCCGACATGCCACTTATTTAGGTGCTCCTCCGTCACGCCCAGGGAGAGGGCGTAGCGGTGAAAATTGGAACGGGGATCCTGCATTACCCGCTCCCACTGTTGCACATTTACCAGAACCTGCTCACGCTCCTTTTCCGTCCCGGCAGGGACAGTGGGACGCGGGACAGGCCAGCGAGGCGGCGCAGAAGCGCCACCGCTGGAAGTGTGGCCAAGCTTTGCTGCCAGGAAGGCAAGCGCTTCCTGAAAGTCGCAGCCGTGGTAACACTGGATTACCTGGAGCACGTTTAGCGCGCCCTCCCCGAACTCCTTTCCTGTGAAGTCCTTGACCAGGTAAATACCCTTGTGCCGGAAGATGTTGACTCCCTTGGAGTGCGGGGTCCGGAAAACGGTGCCGAGCTTCCTGAAGTTGGGGTAATACTCCAGAAGCACCTGTAGGGTGGCGCTGTCAGACAGCAGGCTCTCCACTGTTGGCAGCTGCTGCTTAGTGTTTGATGAATGCTCCTTGGAGCCTTTGTTCTTACTGCCTCCGGTCTTAATGGACGGTTGCAGCTGATGCGCAGTCAATCTTATCGGCTGCGCATCCTTCGTTGGGGTCACTTATTCATGTTCATGGTGGGACGCCTGTCCCATGCTACGTTAGTTGACAAAATATTTACCTGCAAGTATACAGAATTAATTTTATTTCTTACATTCGGGTAAAATATAATTTAAATGAAGGGGAAATACTTTGCAGTAGACATTCCAGTGTATGACAGTCCCGGCGACTACGCCATGGAGATCCTGGAGAACCTGAAGTACCGGCAGTTTACGCTGAAGGACGCGGGCATCACCTCCCGCGTGCATAACAACTGGCGCAGCCTGGGCATTGTCCCGGACTCGGAGGAGGACGGAAAGAAGCTCTACTTTGACTTCATCCAGTACCTCTGGCTCCAGATCGTGAAGGACCTGCGCAGATTCGGTCTTCCGCTGGAGACGATCGCCGCCGTGAAGGATTATATGTTTGATGAGGACTTCATGGCCGGCGTAGAGCTTGACGACGACCAGAGAGCCTCGTTCAGAAAAACCTTCGAGGAGGCCGCCGGAAGGCCGATAACGGAGGAGGAGCTTGAGGAGGTGGAGGAAAACCTGAAGAAAAGGAACACCTTCTACCCGTACCGCTTCTCCCTGGTTGTGCTGAACCACTTTCAACACCGCTCCAACACCCACCTCTACGTCTTTCCCGACGGGGGAGTGGCGGTCTGGAGCGATGCGGAGCAGAACGCAAACCCTGAGGGCAAGCCTGACTTGGACGAGCCCCACATCAACGTCCCGCTGGGACACTACTTCGCCCAGTTCCTCAACGACGAGACGAAAGCCCAGTTCCTGCCCAAGATCCCGATCCTGACAAGGGAGGAGAACGAGGTGCTCAGGGCCATGCGCAGTGATGAGGTGAAGGAGCTTACCATCAAGTTCTCCAAGAGGGGCGGCAAGCGCAGGGCCGACCTGATCACAAAAGTGGACAGAGAGCTCTCTGACAAACAGAAAAAAGAGATAGCCCGGATACTGGGCACGCGCGACTACAGCACCATCACCATGAAGACGCAGAACGGAACGCAGCTCACCTTCGAGGAGGCCCAACGAACAAGGCTTTAATCCTCCCTTAGCTGTTTCCCTGAGATCTGTATAATATTGGTAATCCTTATATAATGGTAAAAGAAGTCACTGAAGCACTCAGGACACTTATGAAAATGGCATTCTAACTGAAGAACTCAGACAAGTGCGGAAATTGACACAATCTCCGTGAATGTAAAGCATCAAAAACAGGAAAATGTAAACCAGAAAAAAAGACAGCAAGCGACTCACAGCCTCTCAGTTCCAGTTAAAGAACCAGTATCGGCAGAAGGCATGCTGCAGCCGCAGCGGGAAGAGGGCCTGTACGCGCAGGTAAGGCAGGACGAGCGGCTGCGCGAGCAGCATGTGGCAAGGCTGCTGGAAACCGATGGCTACGGCCACCTGTCAGCGGACGGGGCCTCAGACATGGTGGAGCAGATGCTCCGGCTCTGCACTTTGATGTATGAGATGCTTCAAAGCGGGCAAAGCCAAAAGCAAGGCACAGCCGTTGAATATCCTATATCAGGCACTATAGAGCAAAAGGCTGTAAAAAAAGCAGAAAAACACGGCAATATCAGGTAAAATGATGAAAAAAAGCAAGGCAACAGCCAAAGCAACCGGTAAAGCGAAGAAAGCAACAGCAACAGCAACACCCAAGGCAATTGCAAACAGCCATGACCTGAGCGTGTTCGCCCAGCCGCAGATGATCGGAAAGAAGAAAAGCAAGGCAGCCGTAAGGGGTAAGGTGGCCGTGGTCTACACCCGCGTATCCACTAAGGAGCAGGCTGAGACGAACCAGAGCCTAGAGACCCAGCTGGAACGCTGCAGGGCCTACGCCCAGCGCCACGGCTATGAAGTGGCGGGCGAATTCGGCGGCACCTATGAAAGCGCCAAGAACGACGAGCGAAAAGAATTCAAGGTCATGCTAGACTTTGTCAGGAAAAGCAAGCTCAAGGTGGGTTACATTATCGTCTACTCCCACGATCGCTTTTCCCGCTCCGGCTCCGGTGCCATCGGCATCGTGGACGAGCTTAGCAAAATGGGTATAGCGGTGGTGGCCGTCACCCAGCCGATGGACACCATGACGGCCTCCGGCAAGCTGCAGCAGGGCATCCAGTTCCTGTTCTCCCAGTTCGACAATGACCAGCGCAGGGAGAAGTGTGTGGCGGGTATGGAGGCCAAGGTGAGAAAAGGCTATGTGGTGGGCAAGGCACCCATGGGCTATGACCAGCTGAAGGTGAACGGCGAGCAGGTGATAAAGCCAAACAGGCAGGGCAAGCTCATTCGCCTGGCCTTCCAGCTGAAGGCCGAGCAGGGTTTATCCAACACCGACATCATCAAGCGGCTAAAGGCGCAGGGCCTGACGCTCTACAACCAGACGCTGACCAAGATATTTCGCAACCCCTTCTACTGCGGCCTGATCACGCACGGCTTATTGGAAGAGGGTGAGGTAATCGTGGGCAGGCACGAGCCGCTCATATCCCGTGACGTGTTCCTAAGGGTAAACGGGCTGCAGGCACAGAACGCCCACGGCTACACCCAGGTGAAGGAGGACGAGGCTTTGCCGCTGCGCCACCACATCAAGTGCGGCAGCTGCCAGAAGCCGCTCACGGGCTACGAGATGAAGAAGAAGGGCATCCACTACTACAAGTGCAACACCAAGGGCTGCTGCCTCAACCGGAACGCGGGAAAGATGCATGAGCTCTACCAAGATCTGCTAAAGGAATTTCAAATCGACCCGCTATTGCTGCCGCAGGTGCAGGAGATGATGGGCCAGGTGTTCAAGAAGCTGAGCCAGGACCATGAGCAGGAGGAAAAGCGTTTGAAACTGCAGCTCTCGGAACTGAAAAAGAAGCTCGAGGCGATGGAGCGGCGCTACGCCTACGGGGACATTAACGGGGAAATATTCACGAAATTCAGCGCTGAGCTGAAAGCGGAGATGCTTGAGATAGAGGTGAACCTTGAAAAACTCTCCGTCCCCTTATCGAACCACAGAACTTTGCTGGAAAACGGGCTGAAAATGATGCTAAGTCTCTCATCCACATGGGCTAAGGCCGACGCGCAGAGGCGAAGAAGGCTGCAGGCGTTGGTGTTCCCGGATGGGGTCGATTATAAGCGCGAAAATGGGGCTTATCGAACTACCCGCGTCAACTCCTTTTTCGGCCTTGCCAGCGAGATTTCGCAGAAAATGGGGCATAAAGAAAGAGGGAAAAGCAGCTGTGAAACTGACTTTTCCCTCCTGGTAGCCCGTAGGGGAATCGAACCCCTGTTACTAGAATGAAAATCTAGCGTCCTAACCCCTAGACGAACGGGCCGTTCTGTCTGATTGTGGTGCAAATATAGAAGGTGTTATTTTATTGTGCAATAGCTGATGTAAAATATATGCAATGCTATATTCATGCAATTGAGTATCAATAAGAAAAAGTTGCTGCAGAATCTGAGACTGGGAAAAGTTAACTAATAAACGCTTCTTGCGTTAGATTAAATCAATTGTTCAATAAGCATAAATTTTACATTTATATGGCAAAGAGGCTACAGTATGATGGAATTAAACCGGAGGCCTTCGATCAAATGAAAATCAAGCTCAAATCTTTTGGCCTCGATTTGAAAGGAAATGAAGGCAATTTCAATGAAAAAGGTGTGTCGGGGCAGTATACTTATAGCCCTGAATCCGAATCATTGATTTTAGATGAATTAAGTGTAGGTTTTCCAGCTAGTATGATGCTGAACCTAGATACACTGCAGAAGCGAATGACAGACGTTGTAGCGCAGCACGGAGGCAGGCCTCAACAATAAAAATATCATTTATTAACTTATATAAGACTATGGAAAACAATAATAACCAGAACAGCAAAAATCAGAATTCGAGCGACCAGCAGAAACAAGACACCAATGCCATGTCTATGATTCAGCCGCATGATATGTCTAGAACAGTGGAGTCAGCCATGCACGTATTTCAGGGGCGCCAGGACAAGCTGCCAGATCTGATGCAGGACTTGGGCCATATTATACTTAAGGCAACTAAGAAGTTTACAACCACACAACTAATACTGGCTGCAGGCGCTTTAACAGTAGGTGCTATACTTGCATCGCGTTATAGCCCACAGGCAGACGAATACGAAGAAGCATAATTTATTTTGTGTTGATTATGAAGCCCTTGCCATTCGGTTAGGGCTTTTTTTATTTGTAAAGGTGAATGTGGCACATACTTTGAATATCTTGTTTCTATATAGCTTTAGCC
>NZ_JBHTLD010000208.1:0-8489 GCF_042678745.1 Pontibacter rugosus
GGGAAAGCTGGACATGGAAAGATTTGTTTGGTCACAATCTTAACCTTACCTCTTCTTGGTGAGTTCTATCTTTTTATAAAAATGCTAAAGTCGAGCTAAGATTTGATTGCTCGTCCTCAAAATTATTTTCTTCACTGTTTATAAGCAGCCAGCACTTCGCTAACAGGAGTCCAGCTGATATCTGGATAACGATCATTGTCTAGATGTTCTAACTTTGCTTTACCGCTAAACATGTTGCGCAAGTACTGCATCCCTTGCCATGGCGGGAATACCTCATTGCTTTGTGGCATGATGGCACGTGTGAATTTGATCATAAGATCCAAAGTGCCTAAGCCCCCGATACGGAAAAGCTGAAACTCTTTCCCTGTTGACGCACTTGCCACTTCTCTCAGTTCGCGTGCACTAAGTGTGTCTCCTGCAACTCTGAGGTAGCGCGGAGTAGGAGTAGAGGAGTCCATTGCGGCAGCGGCTGTGAAGGCAGCTGTATCGCTGATGGTCGTGAAATCCAAAGGTTGATCTGCATCTCCCCAGTAAACAATGCGTTTCAAGGGGAAAAGAACCAGTGGAGCCTGACCAGTCAGCAGATCTGTGAACATTCCGTTCAGCACAGAAGTGGCGGCAATAGGAGCTGCATCAAGTCGCTCAGAAAATTCTTGCCGAAGATCCAGGTTTCGGTTCGTGCCACGCGGCAGGTTAGTGAAATCAATGGAGTAGTCAGAAGGTATAAAGCGGGGCACTCCTGCTTCTACAGCAGCATATAGCAGCACTCTCTGTGCCTCCAGTATTACCTCCTGCAGCCCTGACAAAGCAGAGACAACACAAGTTGCTCCAGAAAGCGCTTTACTTAGAGCAGAGACGCTTTTATAATCAGCCTCTATGATAGAAACCCCTTGCTGCTTCAGTTTATTGATGGTGTCTACAGTAGTACCCGGTCTGGTAATTGCCCGCACGTTAGCACCGTGTGCCAGCAGCGACTGTGCTATGCGCCCGCCAAGGTCACCTGTTATCCCTGCCAGCACAATTGTTGCCTTCTCTGAAGTAGTTTGTTGGTTTGATGCCATAGCCATAGTATGAATGTTTTGATCTTAAACTCCTAAACAGGATGAAAGTTATGGCCACTGCAGCAGGTACTATTACTATGAACATAGCCGTGGCATAAGTCACTTCGTTTTGCTACGCGCTTTTGTACAGGGTTTGAATGAATAACCTACTAGAGCTTATACAAACCTAAGGCATCCATTCTTGCTAGAGTTGACCTAACAAGTATGGATGCCTTGGGAATTACAGCATAGCATTAATGATACAGACCTCTGCCAGTTAATGTTATACTTGCTGCATCAGCTTGTCAGGGGTGATTGGTAACTCACGGATTCGCTTGCCAGTGGCGTTGAATACTGCATTGGCAACCGCAGGAGCCATACCTATCAAAGCTATTTCACCGATGCCCTTCGTGCCTAGTGGATTAGTATAAGGATCAGGCTTATTTACAAAGTATACTTCTATTTGCGGGATATCCGCATGAACGGGTACATGGTATTCTGCCAGGTCCTTAGTTACATATCGTCCGAAACGATGGTCCATTACCGCGTGCTCCATCAGTGCCATACCGATGCCGCCTACTGCCCCGCCAATCATTTGGTTCCCGGCAGTCTTTTCATTTACAATAGTACCCGCATCGGCACAGGAAACGATTTTGTTAACCCGTACCACACCCGTAACAGAATGTACCCGAACTTCCACAAAATGCACAGAGAAAGAGTACATAGAGAATTTCTTGCGCTCGTCACCGGGTTTGGCTTCGGCAGTTAACACAAGTTCCTGCTGCCCATTTAGCAAATCAGCTAACGGCACGGATGCAGCAGTACTCCCGGACAGTGCAAGCTGTCCCTCTTGCAATAACAGCTTATCTGGTTCGGCACCCTGAAAAGCAACGTGTCCCTTTGCAACAGCCGTTTCCTGTAGTTTCTGCTTTAAAGCAATGCATACTGCCTGCACCGCCGACCCTACACTTGAAATAGTAGAAGAGCCGCCTTGAGAAGGTGAGTGTGGAAAGGCAGAGTTACCCAGCTGAAATGTGATGTTGGCTGGTGCTACACTTAACTCATCAGCGGCAATCTGAACCATAGCTGTGCCTGTGCCTGGTCCGATGTCTGTTGTTGCACTCTGGATTATAACCCTGCCGTTTGATTGTAAACGGGCAGTTGCCTGAGCCATGCGAAAGTTTGCCCCAAAGGTGCCAACGCCCAGGCCATACCCTACCTGCCACTCCCCGTCGCGCAAGGTGCCTGGCTTTAGTTGACGCTTGCTCCACCCGATGCGCTTTGCACCCTCTTGCAGGCATTCAGTTAAATATTTGGTAGACCAAGGCAGTTTTTTATCGGGGTCTGTATCGGTATGGTTGCGCATGCGGAACTCCAGCGGGTCCAGGTTCAGAGCGAAAGCCATCTCGTCCATTGCGGATTCCAGGGCAAAAGCACCTGTTGCCTCACCCGGGCCTCGCATCCAGATAGGAGTGCTCACATCCAGCGCCAGAATGCGGTAGCGGGTGTCTACATTGGGGCTGGCATACATCATCTTTGTCTGCTGCAAGGTTGATTCGGTGAACTCCTCATAAGAAGAGGTCTGGCCAATAGCTTCATGGCTGATAGCGGTCAATTTTCCGTCTGCCGTGGCACTCATGCCAATCTTCTGCCAGGTGTGCGGACGGTAGCCTACCATAAAAAACATTTGCTCCCGTGTCAGCATCAGTTTTACCGGCCTGTTTACTTTTTTAGCGGCGATAATGGCAGCTGTTTCATGAGGCCAGGTGTGCAGGCCATTTCCGAAGGCACCTCCTACAAAAGTGGCGATTACCTTCACGTTCTCCACCGGAATACCCCAATCCTTGGCAAAGGCACGCTGCGTTCCTTTTACAGCCTGTGTTTTATCATATACCGTTAATTTGTCTTCTGCTTCCCAATGCGCGATAATGGCCTGAAGCTCCATCGGGTTATGTACTTCTGTCGGCTGTATGTATTCGGCTTCTATTTTAATAGCACCTGTTTTGTAGGCCTCCTTTTTGCCCCGAACATAATCAGCCAGATGTGAATCGGGGTTCTTCTGGGCCTGCGAAGGGAGAAATGCCTTCTGAACATTTGCATCGAAATCAGTGGCATGCTTGTCCTGTGTATACTGTGCTTTTACCAGTGAGGCTGCATGTAGTGCCCGCTCAAAAGTATCGGCCACCACCATAGCGATAGGCTGGCCGTTAGAGTACACTTTATCATCGTAAAATACACGCAGCGGTTGTCCGCCAGTGGGTGGCTCAGCGGGGTGATCATGCTGGGCAAAACCAGGTACTTTAGGAGAGTTAAGGTGCGAAATAACAGCCAGTACTCCAGAGGCTCTTTCTGCCGGCTTAGTGTCTAGGCTTTTGATGCGGCCCTTAGCGATAGTGCTTGTCACCAGCACGGCATGCACCATGTTTGGGAGCTCATACTCAGCGGCATATTTGGCAGCACCAGTTACTTTCATTCTGCCATCAACCCGATCCATTGGATCTCCAATATAAGGATCTTGTAATGCGTCTTGTTTTTTCATGGTAGATGTTTAGGCGATACCTGCGGCTGTTTTCAATGCTTGAATAATGGTGCTTGGCCCTAACCTAAGTTTATAGGCGTTATGTTCAAAAGCCTTGGCTCCACGCATGGCTACTTCGGCTGCCTGTTTAAACGATGCCTCTGACACGGGTTTCCCGGCAAGTGCTTTTTCTGCTTCCGTTAAGCGCCAGGGCTTGTGTGCCACTCCGCCCATAGCCAGACGTGCACTCTTAATAATGTTGTTTTCTATATCCAGCGCGGCTGCCACTGAAATAAGTGCAAAAGCATAGGAAGTACGCTCCCGCACCTTCAGGTAATGTGCATGTTTAGCATAAGGGTTATCCGGCACATCCACGGCTAAAATCAGCTCGCCTTTTTGCAAAGTAGTGTCTACTTCAGGATGATCTCCTGGCAGGCGGTGGAACTCGGCGAACGGAATGGTCCTTTCTCCTTTAGGTCCTGCCACCAATACTGTTGCATCAAGTGCTACTAAAGCGACATTCATATCACTGGGGTTAACAGCAATACACATATCTGAAAAGCCGAAGATGGCATGCATGCGATTGAAACCTTCTAAAGCACCACATCCTGTGCCTGGTTCCCGTTTGTTACAAGGCATGGCGGTGTCATAAAAGTAAGGGCAGCGAGTGCGCTGCATCATGTTGCCGCCTACGGTAGCCATGTTACGCAATTGAGCCGAAGCACCTGCATTCAAGGCCTGCGCCAGCAACGGGAGTTTTTCCTGTATCACTTTATCTTCAGCAACATTGCTGTTTGATGCCAGTGCCCCAATGCGAACTACGTTTTTACTTCTCTCTATTTTTTGGAGCGGAAGCCTATTGATATCAATAAGTTTTTCGGGTGTCATCACGCCTCTTTTCATCAGGTCGATGAGGTTGGTGCCACCTGCTATAAATTGAGCGTTACGATCTTTAGCGTTAGCCTCGATAGCGGCTTTTTGTTTGGATGGCCTTACATATTGAAACGGGATCATACTTTCTGCCCTCCGTTTTTAACTTCCATGATGGCATTTACAATGTTAGGATAAGCACCACAGCGGCAAATGTTGCCACTCATATATTCGCGCACCTCGGCTTCGGAATTAGCATGTCCTTCACGTATGCAGGCTACCCCCGACATAATCTGCCCAGGTGTGCAATAGCCGCACTGGAAGCCATCGTGTTTAATAAAGGCTTCCTGCATAGGGTGTAGCGCATCGCCCTTTGCCAAGCCCTCAATGGTAGTAATCTCTTTACCTTCCAGCATCACGGCAAAGGTGAGGCAGGAGTTAACGCGTTCGCCATCTACATGAACCGTACAGGCGCCGCACTGCCCGTAATCGCAGCCTTTCTTTGTTCCGGAAAGCTGCAGCTGTTCGCGCAGCAGGTCCAGCAGTGTTACGCGTGGTTCTATGTAGAGCTTCTGCTTTTCTCCATTAATGTTTAGCGTGACCCGTACCTTCTCAAACTTTTCTGCCAGTTTTTCATCCCAGGGCGTTTCAGCCGCTTTGATGATGGGGGAGGGAGCGAGGGCGAGCGCGGCAATTAGCGAACTCTGTTTCAGAAATTCTCTGCGTGGTTCGTTGTGCCGGCCAGAATTCTCCTGTGCTGCCGGCTTGCCTTCGCAGGCTTTATCATCTGCCATAATTAATACTATTAGGGGTGAAGAGGCTTAGGCATAAGTATACTCTTTTCTATTCAAGATAAAGATGCTAAGCCTATTTGAGCTACGATAAGTGATAGAGAATGTTAAGTTATCTTCTTAAAATGCTGCACCTTATTATGTTCGGCAGGGGTGAACTTGCTCTTAGCGCATCATCTCCTAAACAGGGACTGTATACTTGACTTTTCATACTTTGGGCTGCAAGCAGTATGTATAGGCAGGGTTAAGCAATGGGTCAAAGATTAAAATTATACCAGAATGTGCAAAGCCGTATCACCAACATGATTATCTAGCATCTTCTTCGGATCTATTCAACTCAGTGTTTTCTGCCTCCTGTGTCTGTGCTTTTTCTATGCCTTTGTCGCGGGTAAGGTATAGCGTTTGCGATGGGAATGCAAAGCCACTGCCTGCTTCCTCAATCACGTCCATTATACTAAGAATTAATTCTTCCTGTATTTCCAGAAACTCATTATAATCCTTTGCCAGCACATAAGCGAAAAACTCCAGTTTAAGTGAGTCGGCTCCCAACTCCACAAAACGCACCCTTGCCGGATCTGGGGAAACTTTAGGGTGAGCAAGTAAAAGTGCCTTTAGTTCAGCCAGGATAGAGCGGATTTGGCCAGGAGTGGTCTCATATCTTAAGCCAAGCACCGGGTGAAACCAGAAACGGTCACGGTGTGTATAGTTCTCGATTTTTAATGATGAAAACTCCCCGTTTGGAATAGTAACAATGGTGCGGTCGTTGGTGCGAATCCGGGTAGAGCGCATGCCAATTTGTTCTACAGTTCCGACCGTATCGCCTACTTTACAAAAATCACCTACGCGTATGGGCTGGTCGGCAATGAGCGTTACACTACCTACAAAGTTCTCAACTGTTTTCTGTGCACCCAGTGCCAGGGCAATACCACCAATACCTAAAGCAGCAAGGCCGGTTGTAACGTCAAACCCAAAAGTGCTGAGGATGGCAATAATACCAAATACGACAATGGCAATCTTAGCGCTTCGGCGTAGAAAAAGGACAATAGAGATACCGGCAGAGTTCCCACGACGGGTCAGCCGCTTTTCGCTGAACCTGGTGATAAAGTCAACGAGGCGCCATAGCAGCAGCAGCAGGGCCACCAGCAGAATGATGATATTTAATTCACTGAACTGCTGTCGCACAATGATGGAAATACCGGCTTCCCGGCTGGATGCTACCAGAATCCAAATAGTAAGGTACAGCCGGGTCGGTAAGGCAAAAGCTTTCAGAATACCAGTAACGTGCTCTTCTCCAGCTTTTCGCCAGAGGGAGCGGGTGATAAACATAATGAGTGCCGTGATACACCAGGCAATGAGGTATGCCAGGGCTGCCAACATAACCATAGCCAGCCAATGCCCAATGGGCACACCTCCCCATTTATTCTCTTTCAGGTAAGTAGGCAGTAGTCTGTCCGTTAGCGGCAGGTCCTCTACCTTTTCGGGCTCGAGCGGTACTCGCTGAATTGTTTCGGAGGAAAATTGCCATATAGGTTCACCTTCCGGCCCTTCTGTTTTTTCAACAAATAAATCAAATGTTTCTCCCTGATAAGTTGCCGTTCCTACGCGGTCCAGGTTCGGTCCCAGGTTATCGCCGGCAAGGCCACTCGTTTCATTGCTGATCCAGGAGTAGGGCATAATGTTTCCCCTTTGGTCGAGTAAGCGTTGCAGCGCCTGAGCCAGTATAGCCCCATCTTGTTTGGCCCCACGCGGCTTCTTCTCAATATTCAGATAATGGGCGGCCTTGGAGTAATCTTCCGCAGCTACTGCTTTTATAAAGCCATCCACAGTGCCGCGTGGCGTGCGCCTGCCCAGAGAGTCTTCGGCCCATTGCGGGGCTAAAACTTCCTGACTGTCAGAAGTATCAGATGGTAGTAACTGCGCTTGTGCCGAGAGGGCACTGGCTGTTAAGTTTACTAAAACCAGAAGGAAAAGAAGCAGGCTGTAGGTAGGGGTAAGGGGTTTATTTGCAATTGACATGGGTGATTAAGCACGTTAAATTAAATAATGATCAGCTCCTATAGTTAAATGTATAGCAAGAAGCAGCACAGCCTTGGCTGCATCACTTACTTTATACTTATGGGTTATTGCTTTGTTGCGGCTGTCGAGGCAAGCAGCAAACAAAAGAACAACCTTCAGTCATAGATGTTGTTATTGTTTTCTTCTGACGTGGTTCATGCTGTGTGTAATTTGACCTTAATGCACCGGTACAGCTCCGCCTTCACCAGATTCATCTTATCGTTAGCGCCTGTGCAATACAAAGGCAATCAGGTATTCAAGGGTTTTAAGTGCAAAAGGTAATAGGCTTTGCGTACTGCAGTCGCAAAAATATGTGTACAGACATGTATTTTATTTAAGACGTAAATCCTTATTTCTGATAGATGAGGGGGTGTTTTTTTATAGATGGAATGAATAAGCGCCTCATTTCAACTATAAATATTTTTTAAAATATATTGTTGATCATAACAAAAATATTACCTTTGGACCAGAAAACGGTTTTGGTCTAGAGCGTATGAATGAGAAAGATGAACAGATAAAGATAGAGATCCTGAATGGGGCTCAACATCTTTTCAGGCGTTTTGGCTGGTGTAAGACTACGATGGAAGACATTGCCAAAGCTGCGGGGAAAGGGAAGAGTACACTTTATTATTACTACAAAAGTAAAGACGAGATCTTTGATGAAGTAGTGACGCGGGAAATGGAGGAGGTGTTTCGGGTTTTAAGAGAAGAAGTTGCAAAAGCAGAAACTGCTGAAAACAAGCTTCGGACCCTCTGTAGTGTGAAGTTTGGTTTGCTACAGGAAAAAGCAAATTTATGCAACGTGATCCGTGGTGATATCGAAGCCAACATGCAGCGCCTGATTGAACTTAACAGGAGGTATGAAATAAGGGAGATCACCATCGTGCGGAACATTCTGAAGTTTGGACTTGAGAAAGGTGAGTTTGCGCAGTATGCCGTAAGTGACGTTGATGCAATTGCTTTTGCCATGGTTTGTGCTTTCCGCGGCTTAGAAGTAGGCCTCCTGGTTGAGAACAAATTTGCAGATATAGAGGCGCGAATGGATGTCATCAACAACATCTTAATGAGCGGCTTAAAGGCGTAAAAAAATTTCTAAACATTTAGACTGGAAAGCAGTTTTGGTCTAGTAGTATTCGCTAATATATAGTTAGCGTTTACACTAGTGGCTTGTTCATTAACTATAAGATGGTGTTATAGGTTCTCTGTTATTAGAAC
>NZ_JBHTLD010000209.1:0-8442 GCF_042678745.1 Pontibacter rugosus
CTTGCTATAAACCTTTCTCTTTTCTTTTAAAACGAAATTACATAGCACTAAAAGCAGAATGCGGCCTTCTATACTTCTGTAAGCAAGCCGCAACTACCATACTACTGGAAGCAGTGTTATGCGTCGTTTTGATTTACCTAACTTGTTAAGAGCTGATTTTGGTTCCGGTGTGCAGCAGGTGTTATGATATAAAAATAAGGGGGCGGCAAAATTGCCCGCCTCTAAAATAGAATAGACAAAAACCAGAGCTTTAGCCTTGTTGCCATTAATCTATGGGTGGGCGAAGATAAAAGTGTCTGGCTGTAACTATTACTTTTCTTGATTGACTGTGGTGCTTAACAGGCGCAGGCTCTCTGCATATTTAGCTACAGTATAGAAGTTATGTAGGAAAAAAATCACCCAACAGCTAAAGCAGGCATCGACTTAGGTAATGTGCCACTAGCATGAGTAGGGTTAGTGCTAGTGGCTTTAGCTGTTGGGTGACGTGCAAATCAGATAAAAGCTCTAAAAGCAAGTATAGGTTATATCTTCTTCTTATTCTGTTCCCCTTCCAGGATATCGTTTATACTTAAGGCTGCGCTAATAAGCCCCAGGTGCGTAAAAGCCTGTGGAAAATTTCCGAGGTGCTCTCCTTTTAACCCTAGCATTTCGGCATAAAGACCCACGTGGTTAGCATAACCAAGCATTTTCTCGAAGTAAAGACGCGCCTTGTCAACCTGCCCTGCTCTGGCCAGGCACTCTACATACCAGAAGGTACACATCGAAAAAGTACCTTCGCCGCCTTCTAAACCATCTAGCTCCTCGTTTACACGGTACCGGAAAACAAGGGCATCAGACACAAGCTTTTCTTCTATGCGTTTAAGGGTGGAGAGCCAGCGTGGATCTTTTGGCCCTATAAATCGGATCATAGGCATCAGCAAGGTAGCCGCATCTACTGTATCAGCTCCTTTGTACTGCACAAACGACTGTAGTTCTTCGTTCCAGAAATCATTGTGAATAGAAAAGAATATTTTGTCGCGCTCCTGCCGCCATCTTTCCGGAAGAGGGTAAGAATGTTTCTCCGCTATTTTCATGGCCCGGTCTATGGCAACCCAACACATCATGCGCGAGTACAGAAACTGTTTTTTGCCACCGCGCACTTCCCATATTCCCTCATCTTCGCGCTGCCAGTTATCGCATACCCATTCCACCTGTCGCCGCAGGTCGTTCCAAAACTCAAAAGATATAGGCTCGCCATACTTATCATATAGGTAAACAGAGTCCAGTAGCTCGCCATAAATGTCTAGCTGTATCTGGTTGTGAGCATCATTGCCAATGCGTACAGGCTTAGATCCCATATATCCCTCCAGGTGGTCCAGTTCTGTTTCCTTAAGGTCCTTTCTGCCGTCTATGGCGTACATCAAGCTTAGGTGGCCTGCGTCTCCAATGTCATCACACTGCTTATCTACCCAGTCTATAAATAGCTTTGCTTCTTTTCTATGGCCAAGCCGCAGCAGCGCATATACTGTAAAAGAGGCATCTCTGATCCAGGTATAACGATAGTCCCAGTTGCGCCCTCCTCCTATCTGCTCAGGTAGCCCAAAAGTGGGTGCTGCCACGATAGAGCCATACTTGTGCGAGGTCATCAGCTTCAGCACCAGGGCAGAGCGATTCACCACTTCAAGCCAGCGGCCTTTGTAGTTGCACTTGGCTACCCAGTCTTTCCAGTAGTTAATGGTATCGAAAAGGCTTTGGGTAACAAATTCGGTTAATGCAGTAGCAGGTGGGGTGTCGCAGGTTATGTAATCGAGCAGGAAGTCTGCAGATTCGCCGGTTTTTAATGTAAATGTTGCCCGGGCATCTCCCTCGTTTAGGTGTAGGGGAATAGTGCTTTTAAGCCTTATAATGGTTTTGTCTTCTCCCTGGCTGGTAAAAATAATTTCTTTCTCGCTTAGTTGTTTTACAGTATGTGCTGAGCGAGCGTAATTAAAACGGGGGCTGCAATGCATCTCAAAAGTAAGATCACCATGCACGCAGGATACCCTCCTAATTAACTCTTTGCCTTGGTACAGTTCTTCTACAGGCATAAAATCTGTTACCTCGCCAATACCTTCATCAGCTAAAAACCTGGTCAGGAGCACATTTGTGTCAGGGAGGTAAAGCTGCTTTTGCTTCATCCCATCAGCCGTAGGGTGTATAGAGAAAGAGCCGCCTTTTTCTTTATCCAGCAAAGCAGAGAAGATGGTGGGAGAATCAAAATCTGGAAAACACATAAAGTCGATAGAGCCGTTTAGGCCTACCAGTGCCACGGTGTTAAGATCACCAATAACACCGTAGTTCTCTATAGGTTGGTAGTTCATGCTGTTTTTGTATTTTTGTAGGTATACCCTGTTGTTTTTAATAAGTTATTAAAGCTTTTGAAAGGTTTGATAACAGTGGGGCGAATGATGAGGGGATGTATTTTTTTATTTCAGGCGAAACATTATAGCTTTAGAGGGTGTTTTGCTGCTGGCAAAAAAATGTATTCTGCAAAATAGCAGTTAAGCAGGAGGTTTATAGGCAAAGCTTCTGCTTTATACTTTTAGAAGAAGGTAAGCCTTGGTGCACCAGCCAAAGCAGTACTGTTGTTAGACATTACTTTAACATGAATAAATTGAGACAAGAGCTTAAAAATGCCTTTGGCAGAGTGTTTCTGACTATAGAGGTAGATAAAGATAACAAGTGGGTGCACGTAGACTGGAGAGGGTATCTGACAGTAGATAACATACAGACAGGTGCCAAGGCCTACACAGCAGCTTTAGAAGAGGCTGGGTTCTGCTGTGTGCTGAACGATACCCGTTTGGTGTTAGGCACATGGGCACACTCGCTCGACTGGGTGCTGAATGAATGGGCTCCTAATGCAGCAAGCGCAGGTTTAAAACATTTTGCTATGATTGCGACTCCGGAAACATTGGCTGAGTCTACTGCAACTGATTTTTATGCGAGCCTCACCGCTTTTGAGGCACAAGTATTTGAGGACATAGAAGATGCTAGAAATTGGCTGCGGCAATTCTCGCTGCATAGTGTAGATTAGAATAGCCTAGCACTTAATGTTGCTATGCTCTCCGGCTGAAGAACTAATTTCCCTGCCATAAGGACTTATCAAAACTATATAATCTGCTTTCTTACAGACAGGGCCTGCTACTTTTGTGGCAGGCCCTGTTTTTTTTGATAAGCATTCTGATGCAATTTGCAGGTGATGAATACGTTATAAAAAGAGCTATTATAAAAAAGCAAGTTTATATGTAACCTTTTGGAGGTTTTAACATAGATGTAAAAGGTGGTTTCGCGCCTGCTGCATACTGCAAAGTTGTTTAGGTGCGGCAATCCCCTCTTCCTGCAAGGCTCAATTTGTTTGCTTTGTAACTGATGCAGCCTTAAAGGCTTATGTATCTAATATATATAAATTCCGTAATACTGAAACGCTGAGCCTATAGTTCACCCTTAACTCCGATTTAATGCATCTTCTTCTACCTAAGCGTTTATACTTCATATTTGCGCTCTTGTGCCTGCTCTTTGTTTCCTCGGGTAATATACAGGCTTTAGCTGCACCATGTGATGTTATTGTTAATCCTCCCTCAGGTGGGAAAGTGAATTTTTGTGAAGGCGATCCTGCCATTACTCTTACAGCGACACTAGGTGAAAATATTCAATCGTACGAGTGGTATAAAGATGGTGTACAAACAGGGAATACGACTTCTTCTATTGCAGTAAGCGAGACCGGCAGCTATTATATCATAGCGATAGTAAATGGTTGTGGAGATGATCTAACTGCAATATCAAATAGGATAGCCATCACGTATGGACAACAACCTGTTTCGCCTGCCTTTTCAACAAGCCCTGACGCCAGTACCAGCAACCTGTGCTCAGGCGATGAGATTGTTTTTAGCCTCCAGGCACCCAATGTGACGGGAGAAGTGGCTTATGAGTGGAACTTCGGTGATAACACTCCCTTGGTACGGACCACAGGTTCCCAAACAGTTGCACACACATTTGAGTCTTTAGGTACGGGTATCGCTAACTTTACAGTAAATGTGACAGCTATAAACCAGACGACTGGCTGCACGTCTACATACACACAAACTATTAGCATACTGCAAGCACCTGATGCCAAATTCACGGTAGAGGGAGAGAATCCAGATGGAGAAAAGTTAGAAGGCTGTTTACCCGAAGAGAAAGACCCAGCAGAAGCTGAAATAGCACCTGTTATTATAAATAATACTCAAGGGGATGATTTAAATGATATTCTTGAGTACTACATAGATTGGGGAGCAGGTAACGGAGAAGAACCCACAGCTAGAGTGGCTAGTGATTTTCCTGTTAAAGGGCCTGTTTATGAGGATCTTGGTGTTTATATTATAAAAATTAGAACCGTTGACCGTGGTAGGTGCTCAAATGTTATAGAAGTGCCTTTCGAGTATCTTCAGAAGCCTAAGGCTGGTTTCAACCCTATGAAGAACGATCCGGAGAAGCCACCTGAAATAGAACCGGGCATAGGCTGCAGACCTGTGTATGTTACAATGGGAGAAACGGAGGGAACAGAGGGTACACCGGCAAAAGAATCTACGGGAGGAGGATTAACCTATGAATGGGAAATAACATCGCCGCCAGGTGTGCAGCCTTATGAAATTGTAGAAGGAGGCTTAGACCAAAAGGATTTAAAGGTAATATTCTTTGATAATGGGGTTTACCAGATTAAGCTGATTGTAACTAACGCCTGTGGGACTGATGAGTCAGAAGAGAGTGTGGTGGTCGGTTTTCCGCAGGCTCAGTTGCCAGCAAGTGCAGAATACTGTGGTCCTACAGACATAACGTATGGACAAGGGGGAACTGGGGCTGGCGGCGGAACCTTCTTTGATCCGAATTTTGGAAATGACTTCAGCGTCACCTGGACTATCACCGACCCAGATGGAACTGTAACAAACAGAACAGGAGAGAATCAAACGATATCTTTTACAAAAATAGGCACATATAAAGTTCGTGTTCTTGCTGAAAACGAATGTGGAAATTCTGATTTTCAAGGTCCAGTTGAACAGCTTGTAACCATACTTCCGCCGCTTACTAAAGCACCAACAGTTGCGGATGCACCTCCGGCATGTATAGGTGGTACAACTACATTAAGAGCTTCAGGTCCAGTACCGGGCCTAACTTACAATTGGTACACAGAACCAACTGGTGGCACACCTGTGGGTACTGGTACAGAGTTTACAACTCCTGCTCTGGCAAGCACTACTAACTTCTATGTAGAAGGCGTTAACACCAGTGGTTGTATTAGCCCACGCGCTACCGTTATAGTTAATGTGGTGCCGGGTATTACAAACAATACAATCAATGCAGATCAGAATATATGTGTAGGCGATAAGCCTGCAGAACTCGAGGGCAGCGACCCAAGCGGGGGAAGTGGGGCCAATCCCACTTTTACGTGGGAACAAAGAGTTGGCCTTGAAGGTGCTTTTGAAGCAGCGCCAGGAGTAAATAACAATAAAAACTACACTCCAGGTAATATAAGCGAACTTACTTTTTTCAGACGTGTGGTGAGAAGTGGAGATTGTGAGCCTAGTATAAGTAATACAGTTCAAATAACGGCTGTACCTCGCATTGAAAATAATACCATCAGTGCAGCCCAGGAAATATGTGAAGGAGAAACGCCTGCGCAACTAACCGGTGTTCGGCCAACAGGAGGCGATGAGGTAAATTATAGTATCATCTGGGAAGTTAGCACAGCTGGTCCGGAGGAAGGATTTGTACCGGCACCAGGCGATAACGCAGGAGAAAACTACGATCCAGGTGTACTGACACAGGACAGTTGGTTCAGGAGAGTAGTAGAATCAAACGGCTGTCGGGTAGCGTCTATCCCTGTGAAAATCACAGTATACGATCCTCTTGATGATAACACTATCAGTGCAGAAACAACAGAGATTTGCACTGGTACCACACCTGCACCGCTTACAGGCACTGAGCCGACTGGTGGCAGCGGGGCTTATACTTATCTGTGGGAGAGCAGTACTATTGGGTCTAGCACAGGTTTTGCTGCGGCACCAGGCACTAACACCGGTCGCAGCTATAGCCCTGGTAGGCTAAGCACCACTACGTGGTTCCGACGCACAGTTGGGTCAGCGGCCTGCCGGACAGTAGAAAGCAATGTAGTCCAGATAACAGTTAGTCCGGCGGTTCGGAACAATACAATTGTAGCCACCCAGGAAGCTGTTTGTACGGGCCAGGTAGCCGCACAAATTACAGGAAGTACCCCAACAAACGGAGCAGGAGGCTATACCTATCTGTGGGAGAGCAGTACAGTGAGTGCTACTACTGGTTTTGTGCGTGCATCAGGCACAAATGATGACATTAACTACACCCCAACAGCCATTAACCGCCCAACATGGTTCCACCGCGTAGTATTTTCAGGAGGTTGTTCTGATACTTCAGAGCCGGTAGCTATAACCGTATTGCCTATACCGGCTGCTCCAACGCTTGTAACCCGTAATGCTATAGCTTGCGTGGGAGGTACTGCTACGCTGGCCGTGGCAAACCCGAATGGGCTTGAGTACAGGTGGTATACTTCATCTTCAGATGGTTCTCCAGTATTTATTGGCGCAGAATATGTCATAGACAACGTAGCGCAAACCACTACTTACTATGTAGAGGCCGTAAACGAAAATGAATGTATTAGCACCACCCGTACACCTGCAACGGTAACGGCAGTACCTGTAGAGGCTAACGCAGGCGAGGATGCGGAAATCATACAGGGGCAACCAGTGGCACTAACAGCCACCGGAGGAGCCACATATGTGTGGGAGCCGGCCGCAAGCCTGAGCAACCCTAACATAGCCAACCCGGTTGCAAGGCCACAGGAAACAACCACTTATACAGTAACCGTGACTACTGCAGAAGGCTGTGTGGATACAGATGAGGTAACGATAACCGTAATTCCGGCCCTGCGCATCCCTAATGCCTTCACACCTAATGGAGACTCTTTTAATGAGGTGTGGGAAATCGAGAATTTCCAGAACTATCCTGATATGCGCGTGGAAGTGTTTAACCGCTGGGGTAACAAGATCTTTAGCTCAAAAGGTTATAGCACCCCATGGGACGGCACCTACAACGGCAAACTTCTGCCAGTGGCAACTTATTATTACCTCATTTACCTGGATGGCACTAACAATGACCCTATCTCCGGTAACGTGACCATAATCCGATAAGACATGAACAAATCGCTTATACTTATACTTGCTCTCGTTACCTTTTCCTGGCAGGCGATAGCACAGCAGCGGCCGCAGTACAGCCAATACATGCTGAACAACTTCCTGCTGAACCCTGCTATTGCCGGCATAGAAGATTATGCCGATATACGGGTAAGTCACAGAAGGCAGTGGGTGGGACTGGATGGAGCACCAAGTACTTACTATGTATCTGCGCATACGCCGCTCAATAAAGGAGCCGGAAGCAATGCTTACCATAGGGCACTGGCACATCATGGCTTAGGAGCAAGCTTCCATACAGATAAAACAGGGCCTTTACGCCGATCAGGAGTAACCATGTCTTATGCTTATCACTTGCCTGTTACCAACAGCATAAATGTTTCTGCGGGGGCTGCAGCAGGGGTTATTCGAAGTTCGGTGAATTCTGCAGACCTAAGGTTAGGTAATGAAAGTGATCCGCTAGCAGGCGGAGGAAATATCAACAATACAGTGCTGGACTTGAACCTGGGCTTATGGGTTTATTCACGAAATTTTTCAGTGGGTATAGCTGGCGCGCAATTGCTGGAGGATGCAGGAAGTTTTGGCGCTAATACTTTTGAAGATGCAACGCTGGGGTTGCAGCGCCATTATTTTATCACAGGAAGCTACCGTCTTGAGCCAACAGAAAATCTGGATATCATTCCTTCTGTAATGGTAAAGCTGGCAAGCCCAAGTCCGGCTTCTTTTGATGCCAATGTGCGTGTGATGTATGCAGAGCGGTTCTGGGTAGGAGGTTCATATCGTCATAAAGATGCAGTTGCTGCCATGGTGGGTGTGTACATAAGCCCACTGCTGGATTTCTCCTACTCTTATGACTTTACCACCTCTGACCTTAATAATGTAAGTGCAGGCACACATGAGGTAGTACTTGGATTTAAACTTTTAAATAACAACCGAATAGTTTGCCCCCAATGGGTTTGGTAATTATAAGATAAATACTAATTTAAGTCAAAATAAAAATACCCTGATTGCTATGAGCAGTCAGGGTATTTTTATTTTGATGGACTACCCGTTCTCGGAAACTAATTTCAAGGTCTTCCGGGTTATTGATCTAATGCTGCAGGTTGCCATCACGATATTGTGCAACGTGGTGCTAGCAAGTGTGGGTGCTGCCTTAACTCATCTAATAAAAACAATATCAACCATATACATGTTGTTGTTGCTATATATGGATGGTGATTGGAAA
>NZ_JBHTLD010000210.1:0-8343 GCF_042678745.1 Pontibacter rugosus
ATATTTAGTTCACTTTATTAAAGAAGCAAAAAAAAGAAGGCAAATAATTGTTGTTACTCACAATCCTAACCTAGCTGTAGTTTGTGATGCAGAACAAGTTATTCATATGGCTATTTAAAACCGTTATTGTCAAAAATATATATAATTTTTCTCAAATAAACCCTAAGCTGAATATTTAGAAATTCTTCAGAAAATGTACAAAAGAAAGCCCCTGTTGCATACTTGCGCAACAGGGGCTTCCTTAAATAAAAGAATTTAATGTTTACACGTTTACATGTCTTTCTGCATGATACGAAGAACGCACCAATGGGCCAGACTCCACATACTTCAATCCACGGCTTAAGCCTTCCTCACGGTAGTGGTCAAAAAGGTCGGGGTGAATAAACTCAGCCACCTCTAAGTGCATTTTGGTTGGCTGTAGGTACTGCCCCAGTGTAAGTATATCACATCCGTTGGCAGCTAAATCATCCATTGCCTGGTAAACCTGCTCTCTTGTTTCGCCCAAGCCAAGCATAATACCTGTTTTAGTACGCTGACCATACTCCTTAGTGCGGCGGATCTGCTCCAGTGAGCGATCGTACTTAGCCTGTGGGCGCACACGACGGTAAAGCTCTTTAACCGTTTCCATGTTATGCGAAACCACTTCCTGGCCAGGAGAGATCATGGTGATCAGGGCCTCCCAATTGGCTTTCACATCCGGAATAAGAGTTTCAATGGTAGTGGTTGGCGACATTATCTTTACCTGTTTTACCGTTTCGTGCCAGATAGCAGCACCACGGTCTTTTAGCTCGTCGCGGTTTACAGAGGTAAGTACAGCATGTTTTACACCCATCAACTGAATGGCCTCAGCCACACGGCGAGGTTCGTCTTCGTCATACTCGTTCGGGCGGCCTGTGGCCACAGCGCAAAAAGAGCAACTGCGGGTACACACATTACCTAAGATCATGAACGTAGCTGTACCTGCTCCCCAGCACTCGCCCATGTTAGGGCAATTTCCGCTTTCACAGATAGTGTGCAGCTTATATTCGTCTACGATACTTCTTACTTTGGCGTACTCCTTCCCAACCGGTAGCTTTACCCGCAGCCAGTTTGGCTTGCGTGGCTGGCCTAGCGCATTAAGCCCCTCGGGCTTGGCATTAGGCTGAATAACCGGAAGTGTCATCATTTCATCCATAGTGCAAAGATAGGAAGTTATAGGTTAAGAGTTTAGCCATAGACCAAAAATGTGCCCATGCCCAACTCGTATCCCTAACAAACAGGCCTTGCTAAATGTTCTGAAACAGGAACTACTTACGGCTACCGTAGTACAGGTTTAAATACACAGAGGTAAAGAGATTGTTATTTTTGGATAAAGGGATAATTACTGGCTTGCTGGGAAAGTATTCTGCTGCCACGCCAACTTCTATACCTGCAATACTTTCGCGGTAACGGCCGTACTCAAAGCTGAGTCCTGCTTTACCATGCAGGCCTGGTTTAATGCTTGCCTCTCCCAAGCCACGAAAAACGGTATCACTGCCCAGAATATAATCTATAGAGTGAATTTTCTCATCATAAGGCACCGTTCTGATGTCGGTACCGTTGCCTCCAAAATTATAGTCGATGTAATAGGGAATCTCTAAACCTATAGATGGGCCAATAGCTCCGACAGCGTTTACCTGTACACCGGATTCAGCGGCCTTGCGGAATAGCACGAGTTCGCGGCCGTACTGGGGCCGGATAGCAAAAAAATAATTCTTTTTGCCATACACGTAGGGCTCTCCAAGTGCGGCAATGTAATGCTCTTCTTTCGGATGTTTTACTTCTACAATCTCGATAGCGCCAAACTGATACATGCGCTCACTCATGAAAAACGTAGAGCGAATAAACACCCCTCCTATCAAGCCCCCGTTCGAGTTAAAATTAATACCGTAGCTAAGCTCATTCCGGAAGCTTTCATCCTCGTCGTACTGTGCAAAGGCAGGAGTAGCCAGCAACATTATTGATAATAGCAGAAAAGGTAGTATTCTTATCACAGGCCAGGGCATTTCATATTGTTTAAAAGTACTTAACTTTACGTATAAATCAAACTCTGGATACTATACGAATGGCAACAATAAAAAGCACTTACAGCGGCAATCTACGCACTACTGCTCAGCACCTTGCATCTGGCAACAGCATTATAACCGATGCCCCTGTCGACAACAATGGAAAAGGCGAGGCTTTCTCTCCTACCGATCTTGTAAGTGCCGCTCTTGGCTCCTGCATGATGACCATTATGGGCATAGTGGCCAACCGCAGCAACATAGATATTGAGGGCATGGAGATAGAGATTACTAAAATCATGTCTGCCGAACCACGCCGCATAGGTGAGATAATACTTAATTTTACGATGCCAGCCGGTAAAACGTACTCTGACAAAGAAAAATCTATGCTGGAAAATGCAGCCCATACTTGCCCGGTAGCGTTAAGCCTTCACCCCGACATTAAACAGACTGTTAATTTCCAATACTAAGATACTACACCAAGAGCGGCGTGGCAGCACAAGCTGCTATGCCGTTACCTGGCTCTTTAGCTCATCTACGCTTATGCCCAAGTGTGATGCTTCATACGTGCACTGGCCGTCTTTTACCAGCAGCAACTGTGGCGACTCATGGTGTACCTCCAGCACTTCAGCAATTTCATTAGAAACCGAGCGGTACTTTAGCAGGTCAAGGTAGTAAGCTTTTACATCGTTTAAGTCTGCATCATCCCACTTGCGTTCTAACCTGCTTTTGGCGGTTGCACTGATAGAGCAGGACGTGCTGTGCTTAAATATCACCACAGGCTTACTCTTAGATTCTTCTATTACTTCGTTTAACTGCTCTACACTGGTTAGCGGATGCCAATTCATATATCTGATCCTTTCTCTTCTTTAGTTTGAACGTTTGTTTCTGCCACGCTGCCTATACTTCTTTTTCTTTTTGAAGAGGCCTTTTCTTTTTACCGGCTCACCATTGGTATCAAATTGATACTGTTCGCGTTCTTCGTTGCGAAGGCGCTTGCGGCCAGCTACTCCTTTTTTATAAGTATAAGCGCTGGTATTAAGGTGTGTGTCTTTATAAGTAACTGCATCAACTTTTGCAGCGTCTTTCAAGGACTGCTTTAGCTTCTGCTCATGGTTTTCTTCTGCTTGATAATTAACCTGGCTATAACCCGGCGTGCCTATCAGCAAAAGCAGCAACAGGCCTATTAAACATGTAATACCCCTGAGACAAGACAGATCTTTAGCACAAACCTTAGTCATCGTTCTTATACTGATTCTGTAGAAAGTGGTTTCTCGGTGTAAATCAATTGCGTTTTTTTACACGACCGTTCTTGTCCATATTAACCCTGATGGCTTCCAGTCCATCCGCACCTTTTACTTTAGAGGTCTTTTTACTCGTTGGCTTTGGACAGGGAATTCCCTTGCGCTGGCAGCTTGCCGCAGAAAGGAGCAGTAGACAAGAGAACAGAAAGAGGTAAGGACGAAGTTTATACATGCGGCAAATGTATTGTTAAATTTTAATATACAATAAAATAAGCACAAATCGATGCCCTTTGGCTCAGACAAACCTATAGGTATGATTTGTGCTTACTTGATTAGTAGTTCAGCATCAGCTCTGCCTTCTGGCGCAGGCGCTGCTTCGGAAGGAATTCTTGCTCTAGTGGTGGTGCAAACGGTACAGCCGTATCCAAGCTGGCCACTCTAGCCACAGGAGCATCCAGTAGTTCAAAGCAATGCTCACTAATCCAGGCTGCTATCTCGCCGCCTATTCCTCCTGTCATGGTATCTTCATGAAGTATAATAACACGACCTGTTTTCTCTACAGCGGCACGCACAGCTTCTTTATCCCAAGGCAGCAAAGTGCGTAAGTCCAGAATTTCTATACTTGCGTTGCTTAAATCCTGCTGCAGCTGCTTTGCCCAATGCACGCCCATCCCATAGGTGATGACGGTAAGGTCAGACCCTTCTGCCACCGTTTTAGCTTTGCCTATTTCAACTGTATAGTAGTCGTCTGGAATCTCCTGTGATATAGAACGGTACAGCATCTTGTGCTCAAAGTACATTACCGGGTTAGGGTCTTCGATGGCGGCATTTAACAGACCTTTGGCATCGTAGGGCGACGATGGATATACAACCTTTAAACCTGGCGTATGGAAGAACCAGGCCTCGTTGCTCTGCGAGTGGAACGGACCAGCTGCTGAGCCTGCACCAGTTGGCATACGCACTACCACATCGGCATTCTGGCCCCAGCGGTAGTGGCTCTTCGCCAGGTTGTTTACAATCTGGCTAAAGCCTGCACTCACAAAGTCTGCGAATTGCATCTCTACCATACTTTTCTGCTTACGCACCGATAGGCCTAAACCCACCCCAAGTATAGCAGACTCGCATAGCGGAGTATTACGAACCCGGTCTTTGCCAAAGCTTTCCACAAATCCCTCCGTTACTTTAAACACACCGCCGTACTCGGCAATGTCCTGCCCCATCAGCACGAGCTCTGGGTAGCGCTCCATACTTTGGCGCAGCGCATCCGAGATGGCATCTACAAAGCGACGTTCTGTTTTTGCTTCCGATGCGGGCTGCACCAGCTCCTGCGTAAATGGCTGGTACATATCTTCCAGCTCCTGCTCACGGTTTACTTCTGGCATAGGCTCTGCAAAAGCTTTCTGAAGCCCTTCTTCAATCTCCGCTTTCAGCTCCTCTTTGATGGTGTCCATGGTTTTCTGCGTCAGCACCAGGTCATCCAGCAGGTAGCGCTCAAAATTCTCTACAGGGTCTTTCTTTGCCCATTTTTCAAACAGCTCCTGTGGCACATACTTGGTGCCGCTGGCTTCTTCGTGCCCACGCATCCTAAACGTAATAGCCTCTATAAGCATTGGCCGTGGGTTCTTGCGTATACTTGCCGCAGCCTGGCGCACAGTATCGTGTACTTCAAGAATATTGTTGCCGTCTATCTGGAGGGTATCTATGCCGTAAGCCGGTCCTTTATCAATGAAGTGCTTGAACTTAAACTGCTCATTGCTTGGCGTGGACAGGCCATAGCCGTTATTCTCAATCATAAAAATAACCGGAAGCCCCCATACAGCGGCCACGTTCAAGGCTTCATGGAAGTCACCCTCACTTGCTCCGCCATCACCACTAAAAACCAGCGTTACCTTCTCTTTCTTCTCCAACAAGTCAGCTAAGGCAATACCATCTGCCACAGCCAGTTGCGGGCCCAGGTGCGAGATCATACCTACAATGTGGTGCTCGTTCGTGCCGAAGTGAAAAGAGCGGTCACGGCCTTTCGTAAAGCCCAGTGTTTTGCCCTGAAACTGTGCAAACAGGCGATCTAATGGCACCTCTCGGCTCGTGAACACGCCCAGGTTGCGATGCAAGGGCAGGATATACTCGTCCTGATCGAGTGCCATGGCAGAACCTACAGAGATCGCTTCCTGGCCAATGCCTGAAAACCACTTGGTTACTTTGCCCTGCCGCAGCAGCACCAGCATCCGTTCTTCTATCATGCGTGGCTTAAGTATGGCGCGGTATAGGCTTATCAGCTCGTCTTCGGTATATTCTTTGCGGTTATAGTTCATCCTAATTTCTAAAAACCTTGTTATAGTTTGGCAAGTTAAACTAATGGCGTTCCTTCTGAAACTTATGCCACTAATTTATACATTTGCTTTTATTTTAGATACTAGACGTTAGATTTTAGACGTAAGACTTTTCCCTAAAATTGTTTGTACTGCATTTAAGGCGCCGGTTAAAACCTGGTTGGCTACTCACTATCTAATGTCTAACATCTAGCATCTAACGTCTCATAAATATGATAGAATTCAAAGAATTTACCCTTGATAATGGTTTGCGTGTGATTGTGCATGAAGACCATACTTCGCCGATGGCCGTATTGAATATACTATATGATGTAGGCTCACGCGATGAAGAAGAGGCCCATACTGGCTTTGCTCATTTGTTTGAGCACTTGATGTTTAGCGGGTCTAAGAATATTCCTTCCTATGATGAGCCACTACAGCGTGTTGGTGGCGAGAACAATGCCTTTACCAGCCCCGACGTTACTAATTATTACCTTTCGCTGCCGGCGCAGAACATAGAAACCGGCTTTTGGCTGGAGTCAGACCGCATGCTGGAGCTGGCTTTTAGCGAGAATGGCTTAGAGGTGCAGCGCAAGGTGGTGGTAGAGGAGTTTAAGCAAAACTACCTGAACCAGCCCTACGGAGATGTGTGGCTGAAGCTACGCCCGTTGGCTTATAAGGAGCATTCTTACAAATGGGCCACTATCGGGAAAGAGATTTCGCATATAGAAGAAGCCACGATGGATATCGTAAAGGCATTCTTCCGCAAGCACTACTCACCAAGCAACGCCATACTTGTTGTGGCAGGCAATGTTACATTTGATCGGGCAAAGGAGCTGACGGAGAAATGGTTCGGCCCTATACCTGCAGGCGAAAAGTATGAGCGCCAGCTAACCAAGGAGCCGAAGCAAACAGAAGCACGCACATTAGAGGTTTCTGCCGACGTACCACTCAGTGCCCTTTACAAAGCTTATCATATGCCAGGTCGTGAGCAACCAGACTATCATGCAGTAGACCTGATCAGTGATATTTTGGGTCGTGGCAAATCAAGCCGCTTGTATGAGCGCCTGGTAACGGAGCAGAAACTGTTCAACTCTGTTGCTGCGTCTGTGTCAGGTAATATCGAGCCTGGCCTGTTGATTATACAAGGTAAGCTAAACGAGGGAGTGGATTTGCAAGTGGCAAATGCCGCTGTGGAAACTATTGTGCAGGAGATGATTGACACCCCGGTAAACGAGGAAGAGCTTAACAAGGTAAAAAACCAGGCGGAAACCAGCATCCTGTTCTCAGAGATAGAACTACTGAATCGTGCCATGAACCTGGCCTACAGCAAATTACTTGGCGATGCTGACCTCATCAACCAGGAAGGCGAACGCGTACAAGCGGTTACGCCTGCTGACATTCAACGATGCGCAAAAGAAGTACTTCGCCCGACCAACTGCTCAACTATACTATATAAAGCTGAGAAAAAAGAAAAATTGGCAGAGGCTGAAGTTTAAAGTATACGCAGTTAGGAGACATAAAAGGGAGGCCACAGTATGAGGCCTCCCTTTTTATTTAAGAAATTTCCGCTTTACTGCGTGTACTTCAAATTTGCTTCAGGTTTGGGTTCTAGTTTTGGCTTATAATTTATGGTAGCACTTAAAACTTAACTCTATGAAGCCCCTATTCTTTGCCTTACTCTGCGCGAGCAGCTCTTTAGTTGCCTGTGATAATGACGAGCAGGACATAGCACCAGATAAGGTACCTACTGAAGTAACAGCAGCTTTGGCAAAAGCTTTTCCAAATGCTACGGATCTTGAGTGGGAGAAAAAAGCAGCCGACTACGAAGCTGATTTTGACATTAACACAGTTGAACACAGTGCTTTGTTGAGTGCATCTGGAGAAATACTGCTGCAAAAACGCGACATAGTCGCAACAGAGCTACCAGAGCCAGTAAAAATGTCCATAAGCCAAAACTATGCTGCATACAGGATCGATGATGCCGAGGTAGTAGAGAAAGACGGAACCCTTTTCTACCAGGTTGACCTGGAGAAGAACAACACAGAGCAGAAAGTAGTGCTTGCCGCTGATGGGCAGGTACAAAATAAAATGACTTACTGGGACTAATACCAGCAAGCAAAAATTAAAACGTAAAATGGATAATAGCTTAGAGCGCAGAGCCTAGAACTCTGCGCTTTATCTTTTTATAGTTGTGTAGCTTTAAAAGGAAATGAAGCAGGCAAACCTTGCCCCCTTCACCTCATTCTGCAACCTTACACCTGCAACTATTGTATATACAAATATTAAGTATATTTTTGCAGCCTGAACAAACCTATGCGAATAGAAGACGAAATACACCAGAAGGAATTCAAAAACGATTACCGTCGTTTGATGGCGAATCTGTTGTTTACAAACAACTGGCTTAACCAACAAATGACGCCGTTCTTTAAGGAGTTGGGCCTTACGCTACAGCAGCATAACGTTCTGGCTATTCTGCGTGGGCAGCACCCTGAGCCAGTATGTTTCGGTGATATTCAAAACCGCATGGTAGATCGTAACTCTAACGTTACCCGCCTGATTGATAAGCTAATCGAGAAAAGCTATGTAACACGCGATATCTGCCAAAGTAACCGCCGCATGATTGAGGTGCGGATTACAGAGAAAGGAGTAGAGAAGCTACAGGAGGTAGATACTAGATTTCCCGAATTATTTGCCCGCTTCGAAAACCTTAGTCCAGATGAAGCTGTTATGGCAAGCAACTTGCTCGATAAGCTAAGGGGCTAAAAG
>NZ_JBHTLD010000211.1:0-8350 GCF_042678745.1 Pontibacter rugosus
AAAGCGTTTATCGTTAGTAATATATATTATTCATATCTGAGGGGAATATGGAAGTAATCAACAGGGTAGACAGTTATAGTAGTAGAAGGTGTACAGCGTCATTAGAAAAAAACAAAGCTCCTTTTTTTCAAAGGTTAAAAAGCAGGCTGACGAGCCCCTTTAGGTTTGGCACACCAGCTTTTTTTATTCGTAAGAATGGCTTTGCAAGGCTGCGGCAGATCAAGTACCTTCTCGATGACTATATTTTCAAGCGCAGGTATAAGGAGATTGATTACCAACTGGAGTTCCAGCAGGAGTTGACCTTCGTGCTGCCTTTTGCTTATTGGCACCACTTGAATGGTACCTTAGGGAAAACTGTTTCTTCTAAATTCACAAAGGAACTGTACTTTTTCAGTGATCATCATGAGGAGAAATATGAAAAAAGGCTTAATCGGCTCTTAAAAGATAGCTATGAAATTCCCAACATGTTTCACTGCCCAACCGTCTCCTTTGATAAGTGGGCACAGGTGCCGCTGAAGGAGCAATATAGAAATAGCCATTTTGTGTTCGGCAAACCCCTGTTAATTATCGCGAATAAGTATAATACAGAGTGGAAGCAAGCTCCTGTTAACTTCTTTAGCATTTCTATGCTTGACAAGGTGCTAGCAAGATTTGGAGAAAAGTATCAGATCGTCTATAACCGTCCGGGGCCTGATTGTATTGTGATGGATAATAGCGAGATTCTGGAACTGCAGGAAGCTGCTTTTATCCGAAAGTATTATCCTGATGTAATTTTAGCAGAAGATCTGTACCAAGCCAATGAGGGGTTAGTGAATAACTATAACCACTTCCAACTGATGTTGTATGCCAATTGCGATCGCTTTCTGTCGGTGCACGGAGGAACGGCTACCTTGGCTAGTTACTTTGGTGGTAAAAACATCATCTTATCCAAGCAAGGCTACGAGCATAGGTACAACGAGTTTCATACAGTTTTTTCTGCCTTATCGGGCGCAGAAATATACCATGCAAAGAACGATGCCGAGGTGCATGAGCTGCTGGACCAACATTATTAAATATTGGAGTCAGTGTTTTTAGCTGTGCTTTCGGCGGGTAAATGGGGCCTTATTTTTAAGTCATGAAGTGCAATCTTAGCCCAGAGCCTTACAGCTTTAAGAAATATTCGGGTGTCTACGTACATCCTGAGTGCTTTTGTTAGATTTGCCTCTGCATACTGCTTATTTCCTGTTTTCTCCCAAAGCACATGCGCTATTCTCATGCCGTAGTTGGCAAAGTTTTTCTGTGCACGCTTCAATACACGTTTTCTGTGCTCCGGTGGCAGGTGCTTTTGTATCATCTGGAATAGCTTGTTAACATCCTCCAAGTACTCTCCTGTATAAAATTTTACCCCTGAAATAGAGGCAGAATGTTTTCTGTACTCGGCTAGCACCCGAGATGTAAAAGCAACCGGGTAATGCTTGGCAATGCGTACCCACATCTCCCAATCCTCCCCGTAAGTGATGCCGTAAAAACCGCCAAGTTTCTCGTAGACTTCCCGTTTAACAGTAATGGTAGCGTACTGTATTTGCTGTTTTTCGCTGATTCGAAGAAGCCAGTTGTCAAGTATCTCCCACTGTGAGTCATCATCTTTCACATGCTTGGAGATGATATCGTTATGCTCGTTTATGTTGAAGTGGCGGCAAAAAGCAGCGCCAGCCTCAGGAAAGTCTTTGAACAGCTGCTGCATGGTAGTGTAATAGCCGGGTCGAACACGGTCATCCCCGTGCAAGATATGCACCAGGTGCCCTTTGGCTCTGTTAAGGCAGGTTTCAAAGTTTCGGAGGCTGCCCACGTTCTGCGGTTGCCGGTAATAGTTCACTCTTCCCTCTCCGAGCTCTAGTACCAGTTTCTCCACGTCGGCATCGGTGCTGGCATCGTCTATTACCTCAATCTGCATTTGTGAGGCAGGTACGTTCTCGGCCAAAACGCTCTTTAGAGTATGCACCAGAAACTCTGAACAATTGTATACAGGTATCATGACAGACCACATCGGGCGGCTGGCAGACGGTGCGAGAGGAGGTATAACCGGAGGAGAGGTAGGAATACGTTTCATAACTTAAACTAAACTTCAGGATGTTTCATGCAAAATGCTTGAGCTTCATGTAAAGCCGCAGCCTTATTCGCATACTTTATCAAGTTTTCAACCACTGCTTCATGTGGTGGTGGAGTTCTTCGGCTGGCCAGTTACCTACCAAAAATCTGCCCAGCCGAAAAGGGTCTGAGCCGGGTGTAATCACCCTCTGGTCTGTAGTGAAGGCAGCGGTGAAACCAGCTTCTGCAGCCACTGCCATAGTCTCTGAGTTGTAGCTGCCATAAGGATAAGCCAGCGTACGTACCTGTTTTTGCGACACTTCCTCCAGAAACTGCTTGTTCTGCAGTATCTCCTGCCGCTGTACAGGTGTGATATGGGCAGCAAGATCCGGGTGCGAAACACTGTGCCCTCCTAAACAAAACAGCCTGTTGTTACTCAGTTCCTGCAACTGCTCCCGGCTCATACTATGGCTAAGGCAATGAGAACAACTATTAGCCGCCGCGCCAGCCCAGTCCATAATCATACCCAAACACTCCTGCTGCTCGCTGTGAGGCAGGGGGCGCAGCACTTCCCACACTCTAAGGAAAAGCCTTGCTCTTGCTGTAGGTGGGGGTTGCACGTACGCTTTCCATTGCCGGTGTTGCTCCTTTATACTTTCTGTAAGGTACTGCTCCGCAGTAAGCTCAACTGAAATCAAGGTGTTCTTCAGCGGCATGTTGAATGCTGGGGGGAGAGGTTCCATATGCAGGAATACCTGCTCCAGCACGTCCCACCAAAATGCTGTTTGTTGCCCAATATTGCCAGAGCTCACAAAAAAGGTGGCAGGTAGTTTGTACTTCTCCAGAAGCGGTTTTGCCTCCAGGAAGTTGTCGATATAGCCATCATCGAAAGAAAGGGCAATGCAATTCCTCCGCAGCCTGTTAGCCAGGATGTCATCTGTAAGGTCAGGCAAAGGTATGACCCGCCATTTGCTGCTTAGTAGTTGGAGTTGCTCCTCAAAGTGTTCAGGACTTACGCCCAGGTTCCAAACATCCGGGTCTAGCTTTGCCACACGATGGTACATGAGCACCAATGCCTTAGGCTCCAACCTTTTTCTTATACTATGTAAGAGGCGCTTAATCAACTTTTAATAGCCTTTACAGTTATGGTAACCTGGTAATGCGGGTCGTTAAAGACAAGCTTGTCCAGGGGAACCTCCTGCAAGCCCATGCCATAAAGAAAAGCCGCCGCTGTAAAAGCATTTCCGTGGGGAGTCACTTCTGCAGTGCTTTTCGGAAATGTTTCCTGCATCAGGCGCTTCAGGGCTTTGTCTGTAAAAGACCAGTACCAAACATCCTCCCATTCCCCATAATCTATGGGTGTGATATAAGGCACTGTAAGCAGCATTGTGCCTCCCGGTTTAAGTATGCGGTAGCACGTGTGCAGAGCTCCTTTAAAATCATAGATCAGGTGCAGCGTCTGCGTCAGGATGAGGCAGTCAAAAGTATTATCAGGTATCTGAGGGGCATTGCTGATGTCGCCGATCAGAGTGGCTTTAGGGTTGCTGTTGTTTACATGCAATATGTCGCTTTGGGTTACTTTGTCGCCTCCGTAGCGCACAGTGTAGGAGTTGTCCCCAATCTCCAGTACACGGCCTTTTACACTATCTGCCTCTTGCTCCAGGAAGTTTTCTATGTAATATCGGTCTACAGGTCCGCCCCGGTCGTAGCCAAACTGGGTACTGAAAGGTGTGTACCGGTTAAAATCGCCAAGTGCTACTTTGCCGGGGCGCGGAGTGGCCGTGCCCGCTAGTATGAACTTTAGTTTGTTCCGGATTCTGCTGGAAGGGATGTACTTGATCATCTGGTTCATAATGGTTACGGTGCTGGTGCTACTGAATGTGTTACGGAGAGAGAGACTGGGGTCGTACCTGAGGAGGTTGTAGTACTCGTACATAGATAGTGACTTCTGCTTCTGTAGCTTTGCCAGCAGCTGCTCGGTATAGTAGTACTGCCAGGCTTTTCGCCCTTCGGTATAGGCCTTCATCTCTTCAGTGGTTTGTAGTTGGTTTTCCTGGCGCTTAAGTACCTCCATAGCTGTGTGCAACATCAGGGGCACATTGTTAGATGTGTTGGCATGGTGAAGGCGGTAAGCCGCCACCTTGGCCGTATGGTGCAGAACAGGGTGCTTTCTAGCGATCCGGAGGTAAAGGTCGTATTCTTCACAGCCTCTTAGGGTATAGTCGAACATGAAATCCTCCAGCACCCGGCGCCTGTACATTACGGTAGCGTGCATACCAATGTAATTCCCCTTCAGCAGGTGCGTGTAGTGATTCTGATGCACTTTTCTTACTTCCGGCACTATCTTTCCGGCCTTGTCGTATACTTTGTCGTGGCAACCGGACACAAATGCCAGCTGTTCTTGTTGCTGCAGGTAGGCCAGGTTGGTGGCAATAGCCTCCTCGTAGAGGTAATCGTCTGCATCCAGAAAAACCAAAAATTCTCCTTTGCTGTAGCGTATGCCTTTGTTCCGGGCAGCGGATGGGCCGTGGTTGGCTTGATAATAATAAATGACACCGTGGTTCTTCTGTGCGACCTGCTTTGTATCATCGGTGGAGCCATCATCCACCACAATAATTTCGATGTGAGGGTAAGTCTGGCGAAACACGCTATCCAGAGCCTCCTGCAGGTGGTGCCCGTGGTTATAACAGGGTATAACCACCGAAACGAGCGGGTGTGGAGTACGCGCTGCCATACTAGTTCCTATAAGATTTGAAAAGGCGGCGCTGGTGCCTTTTGTAATAAATAAACCCGGAGGCCATCCCCCGCATTTCTGCCCAAATGGTAGAAGTGCGGGAGGTGTATCTAGGGAATCCGTCTTTGATGAGTTTGAAGTAAAACTTTGGTAACACCTGCAACAGGTGCTGTTTATAACCTGCTTGCTTCTGCCGTTCCTGCTGCAGCAAGGCAGCTACAGTAAATCCGCGCATGTAGTAGAATAGCTGCTTCTTAAGGCCTTTTGTCTCCCTTCGGTGCTCATGAAACACGATAGCCCTTGGGTTGTACTTGATATTCAGGCCCGCAGATAAAATCCTGTGCCACATCTCAGAATCACCGTTACAACCAGCTGCACCTACATCGAGCAGCTCATTAAATAAGCCCACCTGCTCAAAAACCGACTTACGGAAAGCCATATTGGCGCCGGCACCAATTTCCCATACCGGAGGACCAATAGCCATTGTGGCATCTATGAAGTCTGGTGTATATGTTTTATCTACATAGCCCCGGTTAAAGCTCCAGTACTTTTCAAAGTTCACCTGCGCTTTTGTTTCCAGTTTAGCGGCAATTACAAGTCCGGTCATAGCGGCCACGGAGGCATCCCGGAACGTATCCCACACCCAGTATGCCCATGTGGGATGCACCCTTACATCGTCATCTACATAGGCTACAAGTTCATACTTAGCGTGCTGCAGTCCTGTATTTCGGGCTATATCCAAGCCAGGTCGATGCTCTCTGACATACGTTACCTGCTTAAAAAGACTGGCTGCCTCAAAGGTGCTCTCGTCTATAGGGGCGTTGTCGATGACCAAAATCTCTTGTGGCACACAGCTTAAGCTAAGCAGGTTTTGCAGGCATTCCTGTAGTTGCCCTGCCCGGTTACGGGTGCAAATGATAACAGATACAGGAACCGAGGCAGGCAACTGTTCGGTACTGTCTGGTTGCAGATTTTGCCTGGCCCACTCGGCCCATTGGCTATACTCCTTGTGCTGGAGCAGGGACATATTAGGTTCCTTATCGTGTGGCGCAGCGATGTATTGGCGTAAGGCAGGCTCTATCGCTGCGGCAAGTTTGGTGAGGTAAACGTCATCTGTAAGCACTTCCCCTGGTTTTATAAACAAATGCCCAAGGGCTCTATCTTTCCACCAGAAAACAAGATAATAGCCGGAGTGCCTGTTAGCGGAAGGCAGGGGCAGCGGAGACTGCTGGTCCAGTGCGATGTGGTGGATAAGGTAAGTAGGGTGCTGTGGCATGATACTATCTGCTTGATTGTAAAGTGAGCGCTTTGCTTTCTATGCGGAATGGGAACTGAGGGCGAACGGCCCCCCACCATTTCTCAAAGTAGATGATGTCTCCGCGGTAATCTTCCACATCAAAAGCCAGGCACTCTTCAAAATAGAAAAGCGGCATAGAAACATCACGCGCCACATGAATGCTGATATAATAGGAACCATCGTTGAGGAAGTTGCCCGGAATAGTACATTCGCCTTCCACCAGACCTTTCTGACAGACAGTTGCCGGAGAGAGCAGATCAAAGATGCAGTCGCCGCTGTAGGAAAACAGAACCAGCCCTATGCTGATGTTCACCTCTTCCAGCATGTTCCAGAACTGAAACGTAACGGTGAGGGGTGTACGCACATCAATAATGCCGTCTGAGTGCTCCAGGTGTGGAGTGATACTAACCTTCTTAAAGCGGATCTTATCGTTTCCGGGGGCTTCGTCGGGGGTGCGCCAGGTTTGGTTGAGCTTGAATTTCTGGAGGCTCGCAATATACTTGTTAACCACAGTGGAAGATGGGCCAATCTCCCGCATCTTACCTTTATCTAACCAGATAGCACGGTCGCAGAGGGTGTTAATGGCTTGCATGTTGTGGCTTACAAAGAGTATGGTGCGTCCTTCGGACTGCGAAACTTCCCGCATTTTACCCAGGCATTTTTTCTGAAAGTCAGCGTCGCCTACCGCCAGCACTTCATCCACAATCAGGATGTCAGGCTCCAGGTGAGCAGCCACCGCAAAGGCCAGGCGCACATACATGCCCGAGGAGTAACGTTTAACCGGAGTGTCTATAAACTCCTCTATGCCTGAAAAGGCCACAATCTCATCGAACTTGGCTGCCACCTCAGCTTTACCCATGCCAAGTATGTAGCCGCTTATGTAAATATTCTCCCGGCCGGTCAGCTCTTTGTTAAAACCAGTCCCTACCTCGAGCAGGCTGCTTATCTTGCCTCTGCCCCTGACCGTGCCTTTAGTGGGTTTCACGATTCGAGAGATAATCTTTAAAAGCGTTGACTTTCCTGAGCCATTGCTGCCAACAATGCCCATAGACTCTCCCTGCATGACCTCAAAATTGATATGGCGCAGTGCCCAGAGCTGATCAGTGCCAGCGTCAGGGGAAGCGGTGCCTTCCTGGTGGAAAAACGGATCTTTCTTACCCTGAATGTATATATTCCACCACCGCTGCAGGTCCTGCCGAAACGACCCTGTACCGATAGTTCCCAAGCGGTACAGTTTGGAGATGTCTTCTACCTGAATGATTTTTTCTGCCATGGCTTACACTACATCTATCAATTTATCTCCCTGCTTGTTAAATAACAGCAGTGCAGCGCAGAAAAACACCGTTGTAAAGAGAAGGCTGTACAGCAGCTGTGGAGCTGAAACAGTTCCTTCACCTAGCAGAGAAAGCCGGAAAGCTTCAAACAGAGGAGACAATGGGTTGAGCTGCACGACCCACCGAACCTTTTCCGAAACCGTTGCCAGCGGGTAAATGACAGGCGTGACATACATAAACAGACGTATGCCCAGGCTGATCACGTAGCCCATATCACGGTACTTAGCTGTAAGCACGGAGAAAAAAAGCCCCATGCCCAAGGCCAGTAGTGCCGTAGCAAGCATTACCACCGGGAACCACAGGAGATGTAGCCCAAGCGGCAGGTGTAACCCTCGGAAAAAGCTATAGTAAGCGATTAGAAGCAGCAGAAGTATAAACTGGATCAGGAAGTTGTACAACTGTGTGTGAATTATGGAAAGCGGTATAATGATCCTGGGGAAGTATACTTTGCTGAATAGGTGCGCATTATCGCGAAAGGTGGTAGCTGTGCCTGTAAAACTATCACTGAAGAAGCTCCAAAGTATAATACCTGAAAAATAGAACAGCACTGGCGGCAGCGTGCCTGTAGCTATGCCCACCAACTTTCCGAACACTACAACATAGGTAGCAAGAGTCAGCAGGGGCGGGAACAAAATCCAGAATGGCCCTAGTATGGTTTGCTGGTAACGCAGCAGGAAGTTTCTTTTAACGAGCCCGCCCAGCAGGTGGCGAAAAGTCCATAGCTCTGCTAATCCAGTTCCGAGGTAACTAGTTTGGCTGGTAATCTCCCAATCCCACTTATCTTTAGAAGTAGACATGCATTAGCTCAAAAACTGGGTTTGTGGTATTAAACTGTTGCTGCGTTGTAGGTAAGCTATACTTGAAGATGTAATTAGCTGACACTCCTTTGTAATCTATACGTAATATAGTATTATATAG
>NZ_JBHTLD010000212.1:0-8334 GCF_042678745.1 Pontibacter rugosus
TCCAATCTATTCTGAGAAAGGCTTGCGTTTTCATGAGGCTGATATTTTGATAGTTCTGAGATTATATGGAATTTTTTTAATAGAAGTTAAAGGCTTTTCAATACATAATATAATCGGAATACAAGGGCATCAGTGGCAGATGCGAAAATGGTATACAGCGGAGGAGTATCCTGTTGGGCAGGTGATTAATCAGATGTTTGCCTTAAAGAACTGGCTCGGCAGCATACCTAGTATTCCGCAGGTGCCTTACATGCATCACGCAGTTGCACTCCCTTTTATAGAAGAAAGCGAGTGGAGGGAAAAGCAGTGGCACTCACTTCCAACAACCCAAAGCGTGAAAACTAATGCACATCTGACACCTGCAGCTCTACAGGAGTGGGTACAGGAGGCCGGTGCCGCATTTCAATCCTCAGTCTCTGAAAATACATGGCTTATGATTACAGATACTTTAGGCCGGACGACGCCTCCGGTTGCTGTTGCTGACAAATGGGCGCCACGCATTCTTCAGTTTAACGGTGCGCCCCCTTCTGGGGATCAACTTCGCCAAATTCTGGGTATAAAGCCTGATGCAAGTAAGGACAGAACCCCATACATGTACCTTGTGGCCACCTCGTTCCTGGAAGCGATGCGCGGAAGAAGCACTGAACATATGGGAGCAGATTTTGCACCTGAGTTACAAACAAAAGGGAAAACACGGCCACAGTTATTATTTAAGAATGCGCTAAAGCACATGATGGAGCCCTGGCTAAAGTTACAGGGAATGTCTCTGCCAAGAGTTGGCCCTATGGAAAGAGTTTATCTTTTAAATGCCATTGACGAGGTCGCTGGTAACAATAAGGCTTTGCGCTTGCAGTTGAGGCATGATGTGCAAAAGTGGCGGGAGGTGTTGAGTCAGTTAGACGAAGAAGGTATAGACCTACAAACTTTTGACTTGAATGAGTTCTCAAAAAGGTTGGCCTTGAATGACAGAAGATTAGTGTTACTGATCAAGAATCTTCTGGAAGCTTTTCACAGGCGCTTTGAATTGAATGAAATCCCGTTTGAAAAAGCTGCCCGCTGGTACATTAAAGAAGGATTGCCCGCTGCACCTATTGTAGTTATGGAAGGATTCAGTTTTTTCAGCCCACTTCAGGTGTGCTATGCTGAACGCTGCTACGAGCTAGGAGCACAGGTAGTATTTGTACATTCTTATAGAGCCGAGCAGGAGTTTGGTTTTCAAGTACTAAATAATACCTATAGCCCGAAGCATTCCCACATTTTTGAAAATGCGAAAAGGGAGGTCATTGATACTTTGCAAATAAACGATACACCTCTAGAGTCTGACTTAGATTGGCTAAAATTCTATCTTTTTGCCAACGAGACTCCATCAGGTTGGAGTGCCCAGCGAGACGGTAGCCTTACGGTGGAAGCTTTTCCTCATCGGCATGCAGAGGTACGGTCCTGTGTGAACCGTATTGTAGATATGCTGAAAAAGGACAACGAATCCCAGGTGGCTGTATATGAGGCAAGGGATATCAGAATTGTCAGCACCGATCCAGAAGTATACCGGAATCTGTTACTGGAGGAAGTTGAAATTTTCAGGCAGGAGCGTCTAGCCGCCAATCTGGATCCTATTCTAAAACCTGAAATACTTAAAGTGCCACCTAGGCAGTTGCTTCTGACACCATTGGGTCGTTTTATCCTGACACTTTACAATGTTTGGGACACGGAGGATACCAAAAGTCTGTGTATGACCCCAGAGCAATTTATTACTATCCTGAGCTCAGGGCTGTTAAGTGTCCCTCAGGAAGGTGTGTTGCCTTTCCAGATGCAGCAGAGTGTGAAGCGATTCATTGCCTGCAAAGACCAAGTATTTGCGCGGTGCTGCACCAGAAAGAGTTGGTTGGATGCCTTTGACACCCTATCGACTCTCCCTGAGTTACCAAGGTTGTACCGACTCCCTTCGTCTAGCTTACTACAAAGTGATGTTGGAAATTGGAGGAGCGTACTTCTGCTAGTGGACAAGTTGTGCAATCGCCTTTTTAACACCTCTGATCGCAACATTTCAGATCATATCAAGAACCTGAAGGATGGCCTTAACACCTTCGACCATAATGGTATGAGCGCGGTGGAAAGGGAGTTGCTAGAGAAGATTCAAAAGGTACTCCAGGAGTTAGAGGCAAAACAAACAGCCCCAATTGCGACTGTACAGTTTAGGGAGGTACTGAATGCTTTAGTGTCGGAGCGTAAAGAAGTAGTTGATGGCTGGGGAAACCAAGTGGCAGTCATTTCGCCAGAAGGGTTGGATAACTCATGTCAACCTATCGTCTTCTTCCTGGGCGCTGACAGCAGTCGCCTGCCACGTCCATTCCATGAGCCTTGGCCATTCTACGATCTGGATTTGTCGAATGACCTGGAGCAGGACCGTTATCTTTTCCTGGCAGCTATACGTGCAACCTTGGGTAAGGAGGGAAAACCGCCTCATTTTTATATTTCCTATGCACAAACTGATGAAAACAAAACGTTGCAGCCTTCTCCTTATTTTGAGGAAGTGTTAGAGTTCTTAGGCCTGGAACTAGAGGAGGTTTGGGTGAATTCTAACCAGGTATTAAAGACGGGTACACCCATACAGGTGCAACAGCCGGATACACCCAATATGCGGCGAACTCATGACAGGGATTTTGACAATGACCCCTATATCTTATCAGAGCTGCTACATTATAAACTGTGTCCTTATCGTTACCAGTTAGAGCGTCTTGATCCACAAGGGTATAGCTATACGACCAATTTTCAGTTGCGCTTCTTAGCCAAAGGAGTTTGGATGAACCTCATATTTGACAGGTGGCGGAAAGAAGGAGGGGAGGTTAAAGGCTTAAATAACGTACAGAATCGGATTAATGCCTTGTATGAGAGTACAAGGCCCCTAATGAAACAAATTTTTAATGGGTTCTCTACGCATGATTGGCAGGAAGTAAGCAGAGGTATAAAGACCGATCTTTTGTATTGGGTAAAGAGCATGAAATACGGTATATCCTTTGAAGATATGCCTCTACGGTACATCCCTCTTCCCAACACTCCGGGAGGACAACGCGTTTTGGTAGATGTCCCGTTGGTCTACAAAAATGGGCAGAGAACTTCATTGTTTGTAGCCGATGCACTGGTGCTACACTGGCTGGCATACGGTAAAAAAAATTCAGATAGTGCTTCTACTGGTTCTGCTGTAACTCAGTACCAACTTGTATCCCTGTGGAAGGCAGAAATAGCAAAGATTAGTAAATACTTTTTTGAGAAAGATAAACAAAATCATCACGATATAGGGGCTTTGCAAGAAGAGTTGTCCTCATCGATTATGGGGATAAAACAAGGTGAATTCCCGAAAAATCCTGGTGACCATTGTAAGTATTGTCCTAGCTATAATACTTGTTTAGGAGTGGCAATACATACAAATTGAGGTAAATTTAAACTGTATACTATGGGCTCAAAGATTATAACTAGGGGAGGATTCACCGTCTCTAGGCAACAGGCCGACATCATTGATCATGTGGCAAAGGAAAAAGTGACGGTAGCCGCGGCCAGCGCCGGATCCGGCAAGACATATACTTCTGTTGCCGCGGTTATTCATCTGATAGAAAAAAAACAGGCCTCCATTGATCAGTTTATTTTGATCTCCTTTACCAACAAAGCAGCCAATAGCCTGAGGGAGAAAATCCAGGAGGCAATCAACATGAAGGTTACTGAGGCGAAGAGCAGTCATGAGCGCTTGCGGTGGCGTGAACAGCAAGAACGTTTGGCAGCTGCCTATATCGGAACCATCCATGGTTTTTGCCGGCAAATCCTTAAACTCTTTGGCTACATGGATCTGGTCTCCTATGAAGCGAAAGTTACCTTTGCCAAGCGGATCAGGGATGAGGTTTTTTTAGAGGCTATACTGGAGCATTTCCGGGGTGGTCCCGCAGCTTCCTTGTATGGAAGCAGGAGCCAGATGGCTGATCATGAGTTGATCAAACTCATGGGGAGTATCTATGAACATGTGCGTAACATGGATTTGGATTTTAAAACCATTCGGGAATGGACAGAGCAACAGGAAGAGGACGCAGGAAAAGCTTACAGGGTTTCTATGGCTAAACTGATGGAACAAGCGGTAGAGGCCTACACTGGGCGTAAGCGATGGGAGCAAGTACTGGACTCACATGACTTGCTCAAGAAAACCTCCGAATTGCTCACCCAGTCTGAAAACAGGGGGAGTATTGTAAAGCAGATAGCCAAGCGTTACCATTACCTTTTTGTTGATGAGTTTCAGGATACGGATGCTGTGCAGGAGAAAATTGTGGAGGCCCTGCTTCCATCACTTACTTCTGTATTAGTGGTCGGTGATCAAAAGCAGTCGATTTACGGTTTTCGAGGTACACTCGATAACCTTCTTCTGCGGATGGCAAAAAACCATCACCAACTGCTGCTGCCAATGAACATTTCCCGTAGGCCCGCCAACCAATTCAGGGAAATGGTGAATACCTTGTTCGGTCACATTAGCAGACAATCTAGTTATGCTTTTTTAGGTGACTCTCTTGAAGCATATGAGGGAATAGCCAAAGGGGAGGGGGATCCTCCGCCCCTTGTGTATTTATCAGCAGAATATAATCAAGGCATACCAAAGGCCTCAGAAGCAATACAGAAACTGCTTTCCGGAAAATATACGCTAGAATACAGGCTGGGGAAACATGCACCCATTGAACAGGGGGATATTGTAGTACTTACTCGGACCAATGCCATTGCCGAGGCATATGCTGAGGGCTTGCGCGAGGCTTTTGCCGGATTAGGTATAGTTGTGAAAGCCGATACCGGAAATACCTTCTATGCGCTTCCGGAGATTGTCTCTGTCATCTATATACTCCAACTGCTTTTAACTTATCCCAAAGACGATGCAGCCCTAACCTTAGCACTAGACACCCCGTTCCTGCAGACATCTACAAAAGAAGAACTGAACGGGGAAAAACTCAGACAACTGCAAAAAAGGGTAGGGGGTAGTCCTCTTTCAGAGGCTTTCATGGACTTTAGTCCGGAACTGCATGAAATCTTGGTAGAACTACAGGCAATGATGCGTGTTGCTACCGTCCCGCAAATATTGGAGCATTTGTATCGTAAGTTTGGAATCCGTGAGTATTACCATGGGCAATCTGATGAACAGGCGGTAAAAAATTTAGAGTATCTGCGGGATGTATCTAGAAACTTGTTTACAGAGGACCAGGCGCTTACATTGCACACCTTCGTTGATTTTCTTCGCACTTCAAACCTATCAGGGCGTGAAGAGGAGCTTGTTACGCCACCCGATCCTTCAGAAGAAAAGGGGGGTAAAAGAATGGGGCCGCCCTACCTACGAGTGATGACCATACATAGCGCGAAAGGCCTTGAATTCCCAATTGTAATTCTGCCTGAGGTGCAAAAGCCAATTATCAGATTCCTGAAGGATCAAGAGCCTCAATTCCTTATTGTGAACCGAGATGGTCAAGGCAAAGCACTTCCTCATGGCTTAGAGGTGAAGATCAAGCTTCAAAGCGATGAGGGTGGAACTCCTTTGGAGACTGTCTCCCCAGTCTTCCAGGAGGCTCTGTACCAAGATAGAGACAAGGTGCGTGAAGATGCAATGCGCGTTTTTTACGTAGCTATCACGCGGGCTGAGCACTCGGTTATCCTGATTGGAAAAAAAACTAAACGCCCATTAACTGCTTCAGATGATCGATACTCTTGGCAGGATGAAGTGTTGCCTGCTGAAGAAATTCTTAAGCAAGAGGTAGGTGCTAAGTTCGATAAGGCCTAACCGGCAGTCACGATCTGCTAGAGAAAGTAATTCGGTGATGCCTCAAGAATAACGAATCGCCTCATTCCATACTAGGCTCTTATACTGTAGGAGTAGGTAATGGCTTAGAATCCGTATATCGGTCGGGGTGTTTTGCACTTCGTTCCATTTCCTTTGTGCACCCGGACCAAATTCCCAATAACCATACGTCCAACGGCAGCATGAAGAGATTTTTTCTAAGTCTTCTTTAAACATGACTACAGATGGAGCCTCCTTGCTGCTGAGTCTATCTACTATTGCATCCATGATAAAGCCTAGGGATATGATACCTGCACCGTGTGTAAGTCTAGACTTTTTAGGAGGCAGATTCCAAGCCTTGGCAAATACTTGACTTGCCGCTATCCAAAAATTATTCAAGGTTTGCAGCATTATTTCCACCGTTTCTTCTTCTTGTTTGCTACTACTATTATTCTCTTGAATATAATACAGAGCACCATCTGCTAAGCTGTTCTCTAACATTTTAAGTATGGAATTATCCTGTATTATTCCATCTGGGTTAGTAGCAGTTTTGATTTTTTCATAAAAAGGAGAGCCTGACTCTAGATTTAATTTCTCAAGTAGATAAGTGGGGAACCTACGTTTCTCAAAAGCGCTTGGGAGTAGACAATTGGTGTGGGGAAGCAGTTCGTACAGTAGCCCTTTAGCTAAGGGCTTTGTTGAATTTACAAGCATAAACTGCTCTCTTTGCTCATTGTGATTTTTAGCTATAAAACCCACTACATTTATATAAAAGTTGTCTAACCTTGCTTCTGACAGTGCAGCTGTCCTTTGTTGCCCATCTACAATCCAAGCCGGTTTCTTTAAAGCTTCTCCATCTAGAGGAACAGGTATTTTCAGGATACCTGCCTGTACACTGGTTCCATTGTCGCTTGTTAAAGAAATAAAGTCTACCACATCATCAAAAGCAACAACAATTGAATTGGGCAGCATTGGATTCTCGGATTTAAGATACTTTGTAATGTTGGCAATATGAGAGGCTACTTCAGGTCGTTGATACCCTAAGAGTTTTTTGTCATCCTGTCTGGATATACGGGAGATAGTGGCAAACTCCCTAAGCTTCTTGCCCTCTACAGCGAAAGTAAAAAGCTTTCTGCCTTCTCCTTGGTAAAAGGCTAAAGCGGGTAAATTTACATAATTTAATGCGCTCATAAATTAGAATGTTTAGGTCCCCAAGAAGATGGGAACAATTGTTTAAGTTTGTTGGAAAAAGTGTAAAGATTATGGAAGCCTCTCCTGAGGTTCCTCTCTCTATTTCTTAAAAGGATTACCTCTATACCCAACTCTTTGCAAATAGGGCAGCGGCATTCTTTCCACGGTTTCGCTTCTAAGACTTTTTTGTATTCAATTATAAAATCCCTTTCTTTCCTGTATGTTATACCTCCTTGCAATACATGCAGCACATCATTGAGTGAAGCTTTATCTGAATCATATTTTCTTAGTATATCTAGAGATGCAATTTCCAAAGTGGATAATTCTTCTTGATCTAGTGTCTGTTTTGAAACGAGTTTTAATAGTCGAGGACTTGCCATCGTTTGAGGGACACGAATTGCGAGATAGGCTTGCTCAGGTGTATGATAATTTGTTTTATCATCACTTATGGCTTGACGCAATGGCATGGAACTGTCAAAACTAGTTACCCCAAGTTGATTGAACAATTCAATATGTTCTAGCCTACTTACCCCAAGCAGATGAAATTGTGTAGTGGCAGATTTCGCCTGAGAACAAGATGTAACAACCTTGATTATGTCATCATTTCTGAGACGGTTAAGTCCTCCTAAGGCTATATAGGAATAACCTATTTCCTCCAATTGCTTAACTGAGTTAAGATAGGATTCGGGACTCCAACCTTGCGCCACTCCAATGGGAGTCCATGAGACGCCCTTTTTTTTGCAAAGGCTCCAGAAAATTTGAGCTAGTTCTATCGTCCTATTCCAACGGACTATCCAGTTGCTAGGAATCTCTTGGTCTTTATTTTCAGATATTATTTGCAAATAGCCACTTATGACGTGATCTGGAGAAAGCCCGTAGTCTACACCTATTGTGCTGTAGAATTCCAAGACATCAAGACAATCATCAATTAGGTGTCCAGCCAATGCTTCATTTGAATCGTCTGTATAAGCTCCTGAGTCTCCCATTATGAGGAGTGGCTTATCCTCTGTGACATGTAAGAATCGCCTAGCCCCCTCTCTAAAGAATCTCATTAGTTGAGATGCATTCCAGCGACAGTTTTTACCCTGATTAACATAAATCTTAGAAACAACAAAGCCATGATAAACAGGAGAATCAAAAATCTCATGTGGAAACTTTTGATTTTTCTGTTTAGCATTATTAAAGCTTCCTGTTTCACTAATAAAGTCAAACTTTGGATCTATTAAATCAAGTGGAGCGGGCCAGAAAAACTTCATACACTTATCGATAAAATATTTGAGGTAGCCTTTAGATGTTTTATCTAAACTAAATGAGCTGCCTTATTTATTGCTACGGAGCTTACAAAAAGCTGC
>NZ_JBHTLD010000213.1:0-8236 GCF_042678745.1 Pontibacter rugosus
GTAATAAATTTATACTTATGGATGAGCTGGCAAGGCTTCATGCACTAGGTTCGTATCAAATAATTGATACTTTGCAGCAAAAAGAATACGATGAAATTACAGAGCTGGCATCTATCATTTGCGGAACACCTATTTCATTAATTTCACTTTTAGATGCTAAACGCGCTTGGTTTAAATCAAAGGTAGGCATAACTGACCCCGAGAGTCCGCGGGAGCATGCTTTCTGCCATCATACTATCCAAACGCCTCACATGGTAACGGTGATAGAAGATGCCTCTAAAGATGACCGCTTCAAAGAAAAATCATTTGTGACAGGAGAGCAAGGCCTCAGGTTTTATGCCGGATCGCCACTTGTTACGTCCGACGGGCTTGCCTTAGGTTCTTTATGTGTGATAGACCATGAGCCGCGCACACTCACCAAAGAGCAAGCGTTGAGTTTATTAAGTAAAAAAGTAGTAGAGTTGTTTGAGCTGCGTAAGTCAAGTATGGAGTCTGTCAGGCTGTTTAGGTCTAGTAATCAGCGGCTTTTCACGCTTTCAGAGCAGTCGCCGGATTTCATAACTACGTTAGACACCGATCTTCAGATTACCTATGCCAACAAAGACTATAACACCAGCAGCCGTAACGAGCTCATTGGCAAACAGGTTTGGGAATGCGTAGAGCAGAGTTTTGTAGACGAGTTCAAAGCAGAGGCTATAAAAATGCTGCTTACTAGAGAGCAGGCTGATATGGAGTTAAAGCTTACGGATGGAAAGTGGGTAATGTGTCGTTTGGTGCCTCTTAAAAACGAGACAGGGAGTATCTATAATATTCTGATGATTTGCACGGACATAACATCAAACAAAAAAGCGGAAGAAAACCGGCTCAAACACATTAAGTCGCTTGAAGAAATGATATTTATGGTGTCGCATGAGGTGCGGAAGCCAGTTTCTAATATCATGGGCTTAGCTGACCTGCTAACCCAGAATGAGGTATCGGATGAGGACAAAGCAAAGTGTGTGAGCTACATGTATGAGGCAGCGCAGGAATTAGACAGCTTCACGCAAAAGCTTACACTTTATATTGAGGAGTCCAGAATAAACACAAGTGCAGACGCTGTTTCTTTTATAAAACCTGCCCTAAGTGCTCTGCAATTAGATACACCTTAATCTAAGGCAATAAATTTAATATATAGGCAAGCCAATTACATACAGGAGAGTGCTGAGAAAGAAGAGGCAAGTATGCCAGTAGCACGGGGCTCTGGACTTAAAAAGATTTTGTCTGGAGCCATTCTTTTGCACCTTCTTCGTCCTCAAAGGGTTTTACCTCAAGTTGCATCTTCAATTGGGGGTAAAGAGAATGAAAAGACCGTTGCCCATAAATACCGGGAGAAAGTACATGTGCGAAATAGCGAACGCCTACGTCTTTTGCCTGTGGCGCCCATTTATAAACCCACCAATTGATAGCTGTTTCCCAAGGACCAATTAATTCTCGGTTGCTATTCAAAAGCATAGAACAAGGCTTTGCCCGTAGAATCGAGAGTACATAGTTTCCTCCTATCACCACCGTTTCCAGCGATTGTATTCCAATCCAGTTGATGAAGACATAAGCATTACCCGACATTCTAGTTACTTCACAGAATACGTCTCCATTTGCTTTCTTAAGTTCTTTATACTCATTCACTATTAAACATGTGTTTCACTGCACCTTTTGCCATACTCTTGCTAGTGCTCTTTCTTTATTTTAAAAGTTGTGAAGAGGCCACCGCTACAAAAAGCTTTTGATAGCTGCTATCGTTTCTTGCGGTGCGCTAAGGTTTGGACAGTGGCCTGTTGCTTCTAAAATAAGGAGTTCACTATTCGCAATACTTTGGTTTAAATAGTTACCTACGGATAATGGAGCAATTGCATCGTCGGAACATTGCAAAATCAGCGTTGGAGTTTGCACGGACGGCAGGTCTTTACGATTATCTGACAGAAATGTGATATAAGCAAAATCGCGGGCGATGTCAGGGTTGCTCTTGCAAAAGCTTTGCGTTAGCTCCTGGCCTAGTTCCGGTCTGTCTGGATTTCCCATGATAACAGGAGCAATAGTATTAGACCAGCCTAAATAGTCACTATCTAGTGATTGGAGTAACTCCTCTATTGCCTCCCTTGTAAAGCCTCCTACATAGTCCCCGTCGTTGATAAAGCTTGGGGAAGGGCTAATCAATACTAGCTTTGAAAAGCGATCCGGGTCCATGATAGCGGCTAAAGCTCCTATCATCGCGCTTACAGAGTGGCCGACATAAATTATATCCGTTAGATCCAGTTCTTTACAGATTTCGAGAGTGTCGTTTGCATAATCATGTAAAGAAGCATAGCGTTCTTTAGTATAGGTGGAGGTGTCGGAATTACCAAAGCCAATGTGATCAAAAGTGATTATTTTGTAATCATCTTGGAATGCAGGTGTTATATGGCGCCACATATTTTGATCGCAGCCATAGCCGTGTGCAAAAAGCATTGCTTTATCTCCCTTTCCGAAGACTTTAACATTGTTTCTCTTTACTGCTTTCATATAAGTAGGGGTTTAAAATAAAAGTGGTCTCACCTAGAGTGCCGCCTGTGAAGGTACGCATGAAATTTTAAGATCATAAACCTGATATTTAAAGTATGGCTGAACTGCACTTCTGCTCTTTCTAGCAAAAAAGTACCGCTAAAGCAAAACGCCTGCTACAGTTACTGTAGCAGGCGTTTTGCTTTAGCGGTACTTGATCCTAGCGCTTTCTGGAAAGTGCAGGGAAGTTCATCTTGTAATCTGCATCAACCTCGCCTTTCGATATTTTAGCAAGTTTGTTCTTGATCAGGCGCTTTCTAAGGCCATTGAGGTAATCCGTAAACAAGATACCTTCAATATGGTCATACTCGTGTTGAATCACACGCGCATTCATGCCGTCGTAGGTATCTTCATGCTCATTCCACTCTTCATCAAAATAGCGGATAACTATGCGCTCAGGGCGGTATACTACCTCCCGTACGCCTGGTATGCTTAGGCAGCCTTCTTCAAAACCCCACTCTTCACCGTCTTCCTCCACTATCTCCGGGTTGATAAAGGCCTTCTTCACGCCTTTACCTTTGTCTTTATCGTCCATCATCGGCTCTGAGTCGATCACGAACAGGCGGATGCTTTTACCAATTTGCGGAGCGGCCAGGCCAACACCGTGTGCATGGTACATCGTGGCAAGCATATCACTCACAAGCTCTTTCAGGTTCGGGTAGTCCTGCGGAATATCTTCAGCTACTTCTTTGAGTACAGGATCGCCGTAGGCAACAATCGGATAAATCATATATAACTTCTGCTTTCTAAATACGACTGTAAAATAATGGCGGCGCTCACACGGTCTACTGTGCCTTTGTCCTGGCGTGCCTTCTTTTTGAGACCTCCGGCCAACATCGTTTGCTGCGCCATTTTAGAGGTGAAACGCTCATCCACAAGGTGCACCTGTATCCCCGGAAACTCCTTCTGCAGTTTCCGCTGGAAGCCAACCACATGTTGGGTGTTATCTGTTGCGTTGCCATCCAGGTTGCGCGGCATACCCAGCACCATGGCTTCCACAGGTTCGCGTTGCACATACGCCTTCAGATAAGATAACACATCCTGGGCATGAACGGTTTCTAAAGGACCTGCAATTATCTGGAGCGCATCCGTTACGGCCAGCCCCACACGCTTTGTCCCATAATCAATCCCGATGATTCTACCCATAGTGTTCTCTTTCTTCGTGGCAAAGATAATCATTTTAGCGGTTGATTGATAGCATATCGTTTAGGGGCGCTTTTAAGGCTTTGCAGCACAAGCCCGCCGACCTGGCAGAGCAATACGTTAATATAGGAAGCGAAAACCGCTGCCACTCAATAACAAAAGATGTAAGGTGCAACAGAGGCTTGAGAACATGGTAAGGCTGCAACTTTAACAAATTTGTACTTGTATAGATAGAAGAGCCCGCTGTATATTTAAGGTAAAATAGAACACTGCTGCCCTGGTGCGGCTGGTGTAAATCTAACATTAACATATGGAAAAGATGGAGCAAGGAGAAGAAAGGGAGCCAATCCGCAACTCACCGTTTCAGATAAAACTGCCGCTTTATATTGGCATAGCACTGGTGGTGGGCGTGTTGCTGGGAGCTACTACTTTTTCACCATCCTCAAACAATCCACAAGGCACTGCCAAAAGCTACCTTAAGTTCCGCGATATTCTAAGTTACATAGACCGCGATTATGTAGATACAGTAGATATAGAAGCGCTCACAGATCATGCCATTACTGGAATGTTGCAGAAACTGGACCCTCATACTGCTTATATACCGGCTGATGAACTTGCCATGGCCCGCTCGTACTTAGAAGGTGATTTTGAAGGGATAGGGGTAGAGTTTAATATCTTCAAGGATACCATTTATGTTGTGTCGCCTTTAAGCGGAGGCCCATCAGAGGCTGCCGGCATACAGGCAGGAGACAAAATAGTGGAGGTAAACGGAGAGAGCGTAGCAGGTATAGGCATTACCAACGAGGGTGTTTTTAAACGCCTGCGCGGCAAGCAGGGCAGCAAAGTAAACCTAACCATTTACCGCGATGCTGCTAAAAAGCCGCTTAAGCTAACCATAGAACGCAGCAAGATTCCTACTTCTTCGGTTGATGTAAGTTACATGGTTGATAACAAAACCGGCTATATCAAAGTAAGCCGCTTTTCTGCCAATACCTATGAAGAGTTTAAGGAGGCGCTAACCAAGCTGCAAAGTAAAGGGCTGCAGCAGCTTATACTTGACCTGCGCGGTAACCCCGGCGGCTATATGGATCATGCCATCCGAATGGCTGACGAATTTGTATCAGGGAAGAAGATGATTGTGTACACCGACGGCAAGGGCAACAAGTATGACTCTAAGACATTTGCCGAGCAGCGAGGCTCTTTTGAAGAAGGCCCGCTCATTGTGTTGCTGGATGAAGGGAGTGCCTCGGCCTCTGAAATTGTAGCCGGTGCCCTGCAGGATAATGACCGTGCGCTGGTGGTAGGCAGGCGCTCGTTTGGCAAAGGCCTGGTGCAAATGCCTATTCCGCTAAACGACGGCTCTGAGTTACGCCTTACTATCTCGCGGTACTATACCCCAAGCGGCCGCTCTATCCAGAAACCTTATGGCAAGGGAATGGATAACTATGAGATGGACATACTTAATCGCTTTGAGAACGGTGAGTATTTTCATCCGGACAGTAGCCTGTACGTAGACTCGCTTAAGTATAAAACATTAAATGGCCGGCCCGTTTACGGTGGCGGAGGCATTATGCCCGATGTGTTTGTGCCCCGCGATACAATGGAGTTATCGCACTACCTGAGCCAGTTGTATAACAAGAACGTTATTCGGGAATATACTTTAAATTACTACCGCAAGCACCGCAGCAGTCTGGAGAAGATGCCTTTTGAGAAGTTCAATAAAAACTTTGAAGTATCCGAAAAGATGCTGCAGGAAATTGTGCAGATGGCCCGGGAAGCTGGCGTAGATTACAATGATGCGGAATTTAAGCGATCTAAGAACTTGTTGCGTAATAACTTAAAAGCCTTTATAGCCCGCAGCGTATACGGCAACGACGGATTTTTTCCGGTGCTGCACCAAACAGATGAGGAGCTGCAGCAGGCACTGAAGCATTTTAATCGTGCACAGCGGCTGGCTTCGGGTAGCATGTAAGTATGAATTTTTGACAAAAGATGTTCTGACAAATGGAAAATTGCATATGCTGTAGCTCACAAGCACATAACCTTCTGTACCCGCAAAGTATGCGTTGCCCTTTGTTAAATAATCCTTTAGCTATCAATCACCACCTTAAAAACTAATCATACATGGCCTTTTACTATAAACTGGGAGAAATCCCACATAAGCGGCACACGCAGTTCAGGCAGCCCGATGGCAGCCTGTATGCTGAGCAGCTGGTAGGTACGTTGGGCTTTAGCGGAGTATCTTCGCTGTTATACCACATTAACCCGCCCACCCAGATCAGCCGCATCGGAGAGGCAAAGCCTTTTGCACCTAAAAAAGCCGAAGGCGTGAAACTGGCTCCGCAGCACCTGAAAACGGTGGAGGTAAACGCCACCGGCTCTGACTACCTGAATGCACGCAAAACGATGCTCTTCAACAGCGATGTGGCTGTCAGCATCTGTAACCCGTCGGAGCAGGAGATGGATTACTATTACAAAAACGGGCAGGCCGATGAAGTTGTGTTTGTGCATGATGGCACCGGAGATCTGCTAACCCAGATGGGGCGCATTCCGTTTGGGCCCGGCGACTACCTGGTTATCCCGCGCACGATCATCCATAAGTTCAGATTTGATAAAAGCGAAAAGCAGGTAAGGCTGCTGGTGATAGAGTCGTTCAGCCCGATAGAAACACCGCGCCGCTACCGCAATTATTTCGGTCAGTTGCTGGAGCACTCGCCCTTCTGTGAGCGCGACATGCGCCCGCCAGTTGAGTTGATAACCGAAACAACGAAAGGTGAGCACCTGGTGCAGGTAAAGAAAGAAGGCGAACTGCATCAGTTCTACTACAATTTCAGTCCATTTGATGCCGTGGGATGGGATGGCTACTTCTACCCATACGCGTTTAATATTGCAGATTTTGAGCCGATTACAGGGCGCATTCATCAGCCACCTCCAGTACATCAGACGTTTGAGGCACACAATTTTGTTATCTGCTCGTTTGTGCCGCGCCTATTCGATTACCACCCGCTCTCTATCCCGGCGCCGTATAATCACTCCAACGTGGACTCTGATGAGGTGCTATACTATGTAGAGGGCAACTTTATGAGCCGGAAAGGCGTGGAGCGCGGTTCTTTTACCATACACCCGGGAGGTATACCACATGGGCCACACCCTGGTACGGTAGAGGCAAGCATAGGCAAGAAAGAAACCGAAGAGTATGCTGTGATGGTGGATACATTTAAGCCGCTATACCTGACAGAAGATGCGTTGCCATACTTGGACGAGAACTATCCGATGAGTTGGAACGAGCACGGCGACGGCAACGTGCGCAAAGGCGATATGTTTGACTAAACTGCCGACTATTTCGTAAATTGCGGCAAGAGAAAAGGGCTAAAGCTCTAACTTCTCTTGCCGCAATTGTTTTAGTAGTACACCCTTAATAATTTATTGATGAAGCGAATTGTGTTGGCAGCGGTGATGCTGCTGTCCCTGGTAGCAGTAGCTTGTGAGAAAATAGATGATTTGTTAACGTTCTACATCGATGAGGAAGAGACAATAGAAATTGCATCGAGCTTTCCTGTAGGCAAGCTAGTTCCGATTACTCCTTTTACAGTAACCACTAATTCAGAAGAAACCTTTAAGAATAACAAAACACGGGCAGAGCTTGTTAAAGATGTCAGCTTAAACAGGCTTACGCTTACCATAACTGATCCAGCGCAGGAGAACTTTGATTTTTTGGAAACCATCGAGCTGTATGTTTCGAATGGAGATCAGCCAGAGGTTAAAATAGCCTACCTTGAAGAGGTGCCAAGAGGTGCGACAGAATTACAACTGATTTCCACGAATGCTGAACTGGATGACTTTATAAAAGGTGAAAGTTATACTATCCGGACAAGAGCGGAGATAAGGAAGCCTGTTTCACAAGATATTACCATCAAAGCAGACATGCGTTTTAAAGTAACCGCAGATCCCTTATAATATGGATACATTACAAATGAGGATTTCAAAAGAAAATAAATTAGAGAAGATCATCATCGTAGGCGACCGTGTACTGATCAAACCTAAAACTGCAAGCGAGCAAACAAAGAGCGGCTTATACCTACCGCCAGGGGTGCAGGCTAAAGAAAAAGTGCAGGAAGGATATATTATGAAAGTAGGGCCAGGCTATCCCGTTTCGGCAGACTTTGGCTTCGAAGAAGAGGCATGGGGGCAGGAGGAGGAGGAAGTGCGGTATATTCCGCTTCAGGCAAAGGAAGGCGATCTTGCCATCTACCTACAGCGCGATGCCATTGAAATAAACTACCTCGGCGAGAAGTACTTTATAGTACCCCAATCAGCAGTGCTGATGTTGGTGCGCGAAGAGGATTTGTAACGATACCTGACCAGAAACCCAAAAAGAGGAGGCCATACTTGTAAGTATGGCCTCCTCTTTTTTATGCTACATAATGAACAGGTGTCTCTTAATGTAATTGCAATACGTGCCACCACAGCCGTATTGCTTTAGGTTCTTTTTTCGACTTTAATTTATCACTGTTAAAAC
>NZ_JBHTLD010000214.1:0-8133 GCF_042678745.1 Pontibacter rugosus
ATATATTATCTACTAATGGACAACCATACAGCTCACTAAACTCGTTTGACTTTACTTGAGTAAAAGTCATCCCGAATTTAATCTTCTTAAAGCCATTAATTTGATCTAGTAAAACAGTATTTTGACTGTAGCCCTGTAATGGAAAAAGTATCAGGAGGCAAAGTATAAACTTCTTCATGTTAATCTGTTTACCAGCTTCCCCATCAATTGATTAAAAGTAAGCTGTTTACCCAATAAAATAAACTTATCGGATCCAATGAGATATTCTATACTAATATTAGCCCCAGTATCTTGCATAATGTAAATGAGATTATTAAAGTTCTTACTAACCTCAACAGTATGATCTTGTTCCTGAAGGGCTTCTATCAACTTTAAAAGTTCTGGATGTATAGTCATTATGATTAGTCAAGTTTAAGCACAGCTAAGAAGGCTTCTTGTGGAATTTCCACGTTGCCAACCTGGCGCATGCGTTTCTTACCTTTCTTCTGTTTCTCCAGGAGTTTACGCTTACGGGAAATATCGCCGCCGTAGCACTTAGCCAACACGTTTTTACGCATGGCTTTTACTGTTTCGCGGGAGATGATTTTTTGGCCAATAGCAGCCTGAATGGCTATTTCAAACATCTGGCGTGGTAGCAGCTCACGAAGCTTTTCGCAAAGACGTTTGCCCCAGTCATAGGCTTTATCACGGTGCACAATAGCGCTTAGTGCATCCACCTTCTCCCCATTCAGCATGATGTCCAGCTTTACCATGTTTGATGGACGGAAGCCGATCAGTTCATAGTCAAGAGAGGCATAACCACGGGAAATGGTCTTTAGCTTATCAAAGAAATCGAACACGATTTCAGCCAATGGCATTTCAAAGGTCATCTCCACCCGGTCGCTGGTCAGGTAAGTCTGGTTTTTCAGAATACCCCGCTTATCCATACAAAGCGTGATGATAGGCCCCACAAACTCAGACTTAGAAATGATCTGCGCCTTGATGAATGGCTCCTCAATATGATCAATGTAATTTGGCTCCGGCATTTCTGAAGGCGCGTTTACCTTCACCATAGCCTCCTTGGTAGTATAGGCATGGAATTGTACTGACGGTACAGTGGTGATTACCGTCATATCAAATTCACGCTCCAGGCGCTCCTGTACAATTTCCATGTGCAGCATTCCTAAGAAACCGCAACGGAAGCCGAAACCAAGGGCAGCAGAAGTTTCCGGCTCCCACACCAGCGAGGCATCGTTTAGCTGAAGCTTCTCCATGGAGCTGCGCAGTTCTTCATACTCGCTTGTCTCCACAGGGTAAATACCGGCAAACACCATTGGCTTCACATCCTCAAAGCCCTGTATACCGATACCTGGCTTATCTACGTGCGTAATGGTGTCCCCTACTTTTACTTCTTTCGCATTTTTGATACCAGAGATCAGGTAACCTACATTACCTGCGCCCATTACCTGGCGCGACTCCTGGTTTAGCTTAAGCACACCAATTTCATCTGCCTCGTAGGTTTTGCCGGTGTTGATGAATTTTACCTTCTCCCCTTTTTTAAGTGTTCCGTTGAAAATGCGGAAATATACTTCTATACCTCTGTAAGAATTGAAAACAGAGTCAAAGATCAAGGCCTGCAGTGGCGCTTCCGGATCGCCTTTCGGAGCTGGAATACGATCACAGATGGCGTTGAGAATTTCTTCTATACCTATACCCGCCTTACCAGATGCATGTATAATGTCTTCTCTCTCGCAGCCAATCAGCTCAATGATCTGATCAGACACCTCCTCAGGCATGGCATGAGGAAGGTCAATTTTATTCAGCACAGGGATAATCTCCAGGTCATTGCCGATGGCTAAGTATAAATTAGAGATTGTCTGTGCTTCTATACCTTGTGAGGAATCTACAATTAGGAGCGCACCTTCGCAGGCAGCAATGGAACGGGAAACCTCATAAGAAAAGTCGACGTGGCCCGGTGTATCTATCAGGTTTAGCACATACTCCTCTCCTTTGTAAGGAAAATTCATCTGAATAGCATGGCTTTTGATCGTGATGCCGCGCTCACGCTCCAGGTCCATGTTGTCAAGCAGCTGGTGTTGCATTTCACGCTCTGCCACTGTTTGGGTGTATTCCAACAGGCGATCGGCCAGAGTACTCTTCCCATGGTCGATGTGAGCAATGATGCAAAAGTTACGGATGTTCTTCATAAATATCTATACGAATAACAAAGTTAAGAAGAAAGTGGCTTTGTTGCAGCTTTCGCCATGAAATCATTTTTAACAGCAGCTAAAGGGCGCTGCCCAGGCAAGCTATACTTGCGCTACTGCATCCGGTTTGTCTATATAGGCTTCCTGGCACCTGATTAGGTTTTGGGAGGCATTTGATTCCAGTAGTTATCCAAAGAGCAACGTATAGATAAGGTAAGTGAGTACTGCCTTTATCGGGTGCAATGACTTCTTATGAAGAACTATTCTCCTCAAAAAGCACTATATTCGCATCAAATCTGGAAAAAAACTGTTAAGTAGACATGCAAGCAACTACTGTAGAACCATACAAGCCTGTAAACCATATTCGTATTGTTACAGCAGCCTCTTTGTTCGACGGACACGATGCAGCGATCAATATCATGCGCCGCATTATACAGTCTTCGGGTGCAGAGGTAATTCATCTCGGCCATAACCGCTCCGTACAGGAAATAGTAGACTGTGCCATTCAGGAGGATGCACAGGCCATAGCCATTACCTCTTATCAGGGTGGCCACATCGAGTACTTTAAGTATATGCACGACCTGCTGCATGAGCGTGGCAGCGGCCATATCAGGTTATTTGGCGGCGGCGGCGGTGTTATACTTCCCAGCGAAATAGAAGAACTGCAAGCTTACGGTATCACGCGCATCTATTCTCCTGACGATGGCCGTGCCATGGGTTTGCAAGGCATGATCAACGATATGCTGCAGAAGTGTGATTACCCGACAGGCCAGAACCTGAACGGTGAGTTTAAGCACCTACAGGAGAAGAACCCGAAAGATATAGCCCGTCTTATTTCTGCAGCCGAAAACTTCCCGGAAGAAGCCAAAGCGATACTGCAGGAAGTAAAAGAGCAGGCAAAAGATATCCAGACACCTGTATTAGGTATAACTGGTACGGGTGGTGCCGGCAAGTCATCTTTAGTAGATGAGCTGGTGCGCCGCTTTTTGATGGACTTTCCGGAGAAGAAAATTGCCATTATCTCAGTAGATCCTTCTAAGCGTAAAACCGGTGGAGCCCTTTTAGGTGATAGAATTCGCATGAACTCGATTTCAAATGATCGGGTATACATGCGCTCGCTGGCAACACGCCAAAGCAACCTGGCCCTTAGCAAATATGTACAGGATGCGGTGGATATCATCAAAGCTGCAAACTTTGACCTTATTATTTTAGAGACTTCCGGTATCGGCCAGTCCGACACTGAAATTATAGAGCACTCAGATACCAGCCTTTATGTGATGACGCCCGAGTACGGTGCCGCTACGCAGCTGGAAAAAATCGACATGCTTGATTTTGCTGATGTAATTGCACTGAACAAATTCGATAAACGAGGTGCGTTAGATGCCCTGCGGGATGTGAAGAAGCAGTACAAACGCAACCATCAGCTATGGGATGTGAAGGATGATGATATTCCTGTATTTGGAACAATCGCATCGCAGTTCAACGACCCTGGCATGAACCAGCTGTACCGTGCCATTATGGCGAAGGTGACAGAGAAGACAGGCGTTGAATTTGACTCTAACCTGCAGACGTCAAAAGAAATGTCTGAAAAGGTATTCATCATCCCTCCTAGCCGCACACGTTACCTTTCTGAAATCTCTGAAACGATCCGCAGCTACGACAAATGGACAAAGGACCAGGCTGAAGTTGCACAGAAATTATACGGCATCAAAAAGTCGATAGAAGCTGTGCAAGGCATAGAAATTGAGGATAAAGATCGTCTTGTAAAGCAACTGGAGCAGGCATACGAGGAGGTGGAGCTGAATCTGGACGGCCAGAACAAGAAGATACTGGAGAACTGGAAAGAGAAGGTACAGGCTTACAAAAACGAATTCTACATTTTCAAAGTTCGTGACAAAGAGATAAAGATCAAGACGCATACGGAGTCGCTTTCTCACCTGCAAATTCCAAAGGTAGCTACGCCTAAGTATGAGGCCTGGGGTGATTTGCTGAAATGGAACCTGCAGGAGAATGTTCCGGGTGAGTTTCCTTATACAGCCGGTGTATTCCCATTCAAACGCGAAGGCGAAGACCCTACCCGTATGTTTGCCGGAGAAGGCGGACCTGAGCGCACGAACCGACGCTTCCACTATGTAAGTTTAGGCATGCCAGCCAAGCGTTTGTCTACAGCGTTTGACTCCGTAACACTTTATGGAGAAGATCCTGATTACAGACCTGATATTTATGGCAAGATTGGAAACTCTGGCGTAAGCATCTGCTGCTTGGATGATGCTAAAAAGCTTTATTCAGGCTTTAACCTTGCTGATGCCATGACATCAGTATCTATGACCATCAACGGTCCGGCAGCCATACTGACCGGTTTCTTCATGAATGCGGCCATTGATCAGCAATGCGAGCTATACATCAAAGAAAATGGCCTGGAAGAGGAAATCAACCAGAAAATAGAAGCTATCTATAAGGATAAAGGTATAGAGCGACCAAGTTACCAAGGCAAGTTGCCGGAAGGCAACAATGGCTTAGGGTTGATGCTATTGGGTGTAACTGGAGATCAGGTGTTACCTGCTGACGTTTACGACCCAATCAAAGTGCGCACGCTAGCTACCGTACGTGGTACAGTTCAAGCTGACATTCTAAAAGAAGACCAGGCTCAAAACACCTGTATTTTCTCTACTGAATTCTCGCTCCGCCTGATGGGTGACGTTCAGCAGTACTTCATCGATAAGAATGTGCGCAACTTCTACTCGGTGTCTATCTCTGGCTACCACATTGCAGAAGCTGGAGCGAACCCTATTTCGCAGCTGGCTTTCACGTTGGCAAACGGCTTTACTTTTGTAGAGTATTATGTGAGCCGAGGTATGGACATCAATAAGTTTGCGCCAAACCTGAGCTTCTTCTTCTCCAACGGTATAGATCCGGAGTATGCTGTTATTGGCCGTGTGGCTCGCAGAATCTGGGCTAAAGCCATGAAGAACAAGTATGGCGCAGATGCACGTTCGCAGATGCTGAAGTACCATATCCAAACCTCTGGCCGCTCGCTGCACGCACAGGAAATTGACTTTAACGATATCCGTACGACGTTACAGGCACTATACGCAATTTACGACAACTGTAACTCGCTGCATACAAATGCTTATGATGAGGCTATTACTACGCCTACAGAAGCTTCTGTTCGTCGCGCCATGGCTATTCAGCTGATCATTAACCGTGAGTTAGGACTTGCCAAAAATGAAAACCCAATTCAAGGGTCCTTTATCATCGAAGAACTGACTGACCTTGTGGAGGAAGCGGTATTAACTGAGTTTGATCGCATTACAGAGCGCGGTGGTGTACTTGGTGCCATGGAAACCATGTACCAGCGTGGCAAGATTCAGGAAGAAAGCTTGTACTATGAAACGCTGAAGCATACAGGAGAGTATCCGATTATCGGTGTGAATACTTTCCTTTCTTCAACGGGCTCTCCTACTGTGCTGCCTACAGAAGTAATCCGTGCCACAGAAGAAGAGAAACAGTACCAGATAACTATGGTGCACACCCTGCAGGAACGCAACGCAGACAAATCAGCCGAAATGCTGAAGCGTATCCAGCAGGTGGCGATAGAGAACGGTAACATTTTCGAAGAGATGATGGAAACTGTGAAGTACTGCTCGCTTGGCCAAATTACCAATGCACTGTTTGAAGTTGGCGGTCAATACCGCAGGAATATGTAAGAGTAATCTTACAACAAAGAATAGAAAGAGCCGGCGAAAACCGGCTCTTTTGTTTTTTACATAAAACTACTGAAAACGTACCTAAAGTATCCTCACCTCAAAACAGCAAGTATGGGAAAGAATAAAGAAGTTTCGATTTGGTTGATTGGTGCAACAATAGTTGCGATAAGTACAGCCGTATACTTATACCTGGGCAGTGTGCTGGAGGAGGAGGATATAGATTTAGATCTATCTGAAGAAGATGAAAGCGCCTATCTTTAAGTGTTGACAATACAGTACAAGTTTAAATAAACAAACAGGCCGCAGGTGATTTACACCTGCGGCCTGTTTGTTTATAAATTGGTGGAAATTAATTCAGCACGTAGTTCTGGGCTAATGTACCAGAAGCATAATTTTTAGAGAAATAAATATCTTTAAAGCTAAGCGTTTTGCCCTGCTCCACTCTCCTGAAGAACTTTTCTGGAATCACATCCTCCAAACCACTAAAGCCACAGGCTTCCATCACCTCTATGGTAGATTTGATTGTATTACCATGAAAATTTGCCACCCTTACTTGCTTATCAGCTATATCTAAGCCTTTATACAAGTTGCTATCCTGTGTTGCTATACCTACAGGGCATCTACCTGAGTCGCATTGCAGTGCCTGAATGCAGCCTAATGCGAACATCATACCACGGGCACTGTAGCATATGTCAGCACCAAGTGAGATAGCTTTTAGAATGTCTACTCCCGTAATGATCTTGCCGGCAGCTATAATCTTGATTTCGTCTCGGAGTCCATACTTGCGTAAGCTGTTTTGCACAAATGCGAGGGCATCGTACAAAGGCATACCTAAACTGTCTGTAAACTCAAGCGGCGCGGCCCCTGTTCCGCCTTCTGCCCCATCAATAGTTATAAAATCAGGGAAAATATTATTGTGTTTCATCTCCTGGCACAGGCGCTCAAATTCCTGTTTATTGCCAATACATAATTTAATTCCTATCGGCTTACCTTCTGATAGCACACGAAGCTTCTCAATGTACAGGAGCATGGTAAACTGGTCATGAAAAGCATTATGGGCCGGAGGAGAGGCAACTGTAGTAAAGGGCTCCACCTTTCGTATGGCTGCAATTTCAGGTGTGTTTTTGGCTGCCGGAAGGATTCCTCCATGGCCAGGCTTTGCTCCTTGTGACAATTTTATCTCCACCATTTTGATATTCGGATGCGCGACCTGCAGTTTAAAAAGCTCTTCGGAAAAATTTCCGTCTTTATCACGGCAACCAAAATAACCTGTTCCAATCTGCCAGATCAAGTCACCTCCACCCTCTATATGGAAAGGACTCACCCCACCCTCGCCTGTATTATGGGCAAAGCCACCCAACTTAGCTCCAGCACTTAGTGCCGTAACTGCAGTTTTGCTCAATGAGCCATAACTCATGGCGGAAATATTATAGATGCTGGCGCTGTAAGGTTTTTTGCAACGGCTACTGCCAATAGTTACGCGCAGGTCTTCCGCCTTAACATGCGTTGGGAACATGGTATGCGCTATCCATTCATAGCCTATTTCCTGGCTGTTGCTTTGCATACCAAACGGCACGGTTTGCCGCTCATTTTTTGCCCGCTGATACACAATAGAGCGCTGACGGCGACTAAATGGTTTGCCATCTAAATCAGACTCAAAGAAATACTGACGAAACTCTGGCCTAACACTCTCGAAGAAGTAACGCAGGTAGCCGAGCAGCGGATAGTTGCGCAGCAGAGAGTGCCGCGACTGCCTAATATTATACATATAAACCACATGCAGCGGTGCCACCAAAAGCAGCAACCAAAGCATCTGACGGTCAAAAATAGAAAATGAAAGCGTTATTAAATAAGCAGCAATAAAGACATACGATAGCGTGCGTCTGACGCTAATGCTTGTAGCCATGATTTTTAGATATAAGTAAAACGATAATAACTTTAGCAACTGTAATACAGAATAGACTCAACTTAAAGGGGAAGAGCAATTCTGAAAATTAGTTGAAGTCCTTAGGAGTGGTATAGAAATGAAGACAGTAACCATTCAGCTTATCGCACAACGCCACATGGTGCGATGAGGCCACTAATCCTTTTATGGTAACAAAGGTTGGAATGGAGGTCATGTTAGCGTGCTACGGAAGCATTTTTTGTTGTTTCGGCTGCAAAGTTAGGCTAATCTTTTCGAGAAAAACCAACTTAAATCATTCATAATTTAAGTTCAAGTTGTTAGTTGAAAGCTGTAG
>NZ_JBHTLD010000215.1:0-8108 GCF_042678745.1 Pontibacter rugosus
ACTATCCCTTGTGTCATTATTGGATATAGTTGTTTGTTTACTGTTCCACTAATAATAAAATCCGACTTTAGTTTGACAGGATTTGGTTGGCTTTGGGTTGGTTTTTGGTCTTTGGTTGCTTTGTTCGGAATCTGGAAGATTGAGCATTATGAAATAAACGACAATATTCTAATCAAAAGAAACTTCTTAGGAGCCTTCAGTAAAAAGCGTGACTTGAATACGCTGGTTAAATACTCTAAGAAAAATCTGGATACTGATTTGCCGACTAACCCATTCAACATCGTTAGATTCTTTACAAGCAAGGCTAAATATCTAAAGTTTCAGCAGATACTACTAGAATTTGATAGTCAACCAGTATTGAAAATAGATGAAAGAACAGTGAACAGTATGGATTATCCACTTTTTTATAAGCAGTTGAAAAAGCATAAGACAAATACTTAGAAGAAAATCTTGTGCTAACAAGGTATAAACGTCATCTCGGCCGACGGCCTTCGCCGTCGTTTATACAAGCCGTTGGCATTAACCGAAATTATAGAAAGTAAAGGAATGGAAATAAGAACTAAAATAAGCTTCCGGGTTTCTATAGTCTTTTTTATAGTTTACTTCCTGATGTGCACCATCGGTTCTATTTTCCTCGTGTCTTGGGGCTCAACAAATTGGTTTAAAGAATTCATGGTCTTTATGCTCAGAACACCCATCGCATGGGATAAACTAATGATTAAATCACTATGGTGGTTTCCTGTACACATATTATTCTGGACAGTAATGTTCTTTATCCTATCAACTATAGTGGAGACATTACTGAGAATAAGTTATAAAAGCCTTAGTGGCAGTTGAATTAAAAACGGCAGGTGCCAAACACCACCTTTACGGTAGCTGCGCCACCGCAAAGCCCAGCACGTTAGGTGCAAGCTTAAAAATTGATAAGAAAAGTGCATTGGAAGAAATATTAAATGAAGACTTCTGTACTACTTTGGAGTAACGACTTACTAAGGCTTTAGATAAATGTGACCAGAAAAACATTAAAGGATTTTGGTGCGACGGAATTTCTACTGGAACAACACTTTATAAAACGAATGACTTCAGAAGAATTGAAGCAGTTGCATGGATTGGTAAAAGCGGACAAGAAGAATACGCAATGACCATTGTACTTGGAAAAGAAGCATCAATTCAATATTCAGAAGGAGGTAATTTGCTTGACACTATTCCAAATGAAGAATCAGAGGGTTGGTTTGACATCGACACAGATAAAAAAATAATAGAAGTGCATTTAAAATAAAAAAGCCCGCACCTAATAAGGTGCATAAGGCATGCTTCGGCTGAAAGCCTCGCACTCTGTATATACTAATCATCAAGCCAACTAATTAAAAAAATAAATGGAACATAATCCATACTATGCCAACATTAGCTTTAATGAAGTAGAAAACAAAAAAGTGCGTAGGCGCGAATTACTGCCCTGGTGGATTAAAGCTTTTGTTTGGTTTTTCATGGCTATTGGTGCTATTGTGCCTATAGGAGTAATAATTGGTCTTTTAGGTTATAACTTTTCTATTTCTTTATATGGATTTGAAACACTTGACCCGAACACACTTACAGGCATCTTTCTGATTGCACTTTATTTGATAAAGGCAGTAACAGCTTTTGGATTGTGGACGGAAAAGAAATGGGCCGTCGACTTAGGAATCATAGACGCAATCATCGGACTTGTGGTTTGTGGAATAGCCATGGTGGTTCTGCCGCTCATAGACACTTCAGAAGGGTTTGTTCTTAAACTAAGATTAGAGCCAATCCTGTTGATACTTTACTTACTAAAGCTGCAAAAAATAAAGCTATCTTGGAAAGAAGAAGAATAACAGAGGCTACCATTTATTAAACAGCGACCTCGCCACTATTTAGAAAAACCGTGGAAAACAAGCAAAATAAAAAATCAAACTGAAACAGTATTATGCCAGATGAAATGAAACAATGCCCTGCGTGTAATTCACCTTATGGCTATGCGATGGGTGAAGAAACCTACGCCTGCCCGGAGTGTGGGAATGAGTGGAACCCCAGTGAGGTGGAAGACGAAACAGGGCTGAAGGTAGTGGATGCCAACGGTAACGTACTTCAGGATGGAGACACTGTTGTGGTGATTAAAGACCTACCTGTAAAGGGCGCTCCAAAACCGGTAAAGGCTGGCACAAAGGTTAAAAACATTCGGCTGACAGACGGGGATCATAACATTGACTGCAAAATTGATGGTTTTGGCTCTATGGGGCTTAAGTCTGAATTTGTGAGAAAGGCTTAGAAAGTCCGCTGCCACAGCAGTTTTAATTAACAGAAATACACTATATGAATAATAACGATATAATACGCCGCATTCGCTACACCTTTGATTTTAGTGATGCCAAAATGATAGAAATTTTTGGCTTGGCAGGGCGTGACGTAACGCGGGCGCAGGTAAGTGATTGGCTGAAGAAGGAAGACGACCCGGAGAGCAAAGAGCTGGACGATGAACATCTGGCAGTTTTCCTGAACGGTCTTATCAACGACAAGCGCGGCAAAAAGGAAGGCCCCCAACCGGAGCCGGAAAAGCGCCTGAACAACAACATCATCTTCAGAAAGCTTAAAATAGCGCTTAATCTAAAAGACGAGGATATTCTGGACATGCTCGATATGGTTGATTTCCGGTTGAGCAAGCATGAGCTTAGCGCCTTTTTCCGTAACCCAAGCCAGAGCCAGTACCGAGATTGTAAAGATCAGATTCTACGTAACTTTCTGCACGGCATGCAGCTAAAATACCATGACGGCGCACACGAATAAAAAATCGTTGCTACAAAGCTGTTTATAGGTTTTGAGTTAAACCCAAGTAACGTGAAAGAAGATTTCCTGCACTACATCTGGCAGCACCAGTACTTCGATAAAACAGCCTTGGCCACTACCGGAGGTGAGACGCTGCAGGTGTTGCGTGTGGGGTTTTATAATACCGATGCCGGGCCTGATTTTAAAGAAGCCATACTTCGGGTGGGGGAGGTAGAGTGGTCGGGGAGTGTGGAGGTGCATTTGCGGGCTTCGGACTGGCACCGCCATCAGCACCAGCACGACCAGAAGTATGACCAGGTGGTGCTGCACGTAGTATGGCAGGCGGATGTTCCCGTTACACGTACCGATGGCACGCTGGTGCCCGTATTGGAGCTGTGGCAGCGTGTGGATTTAAGGTTGCTGGAGACGTATGAGCAGTTGCAGAAAGCCAGGTCAGCTATACCTTGTGCCCCTTTTTGGCCTGATGTGGCAGATATTACCAAAACGCTCATGCTAGAACGAACGCTGGTTGAGCGGCTTGAGGAGAAGGGGCAGGACGTGGTAGAGGTTTTTCAGAGCTACGGCAATGATTGGGAGCAGGCGACGTACCAACTGCTGCTGCGGAGTTTCGGGTTCAAGATAAACCAACAGGCATTTGAGATGCTGGCAAAGGCGCTGCCACTAGCAGTGGTACGGCGGCACCAGCGAAGCCTTTTTCAGCTGGAGGCACTATTGCTCGGCCAAGCCGGTTTTCTGGCGGAGCCGGAGGATGACTATGCGCGGCAGCTGCAGCAGGAGTATACTTTCCTGAGGCACAAGTATAGTTTGCAGGCACAAGCGATGCAGCGCCACCACTGGAATTTTCTGCGGATGCGCCCAGCTAACTTTCCGACGGTGCGGCTGGCGCAACTGGCTGCACTGTTACACCAAAAACAGGCGCTATTTTCTGAACTACTCGAGGCCGATTCAGTCAAGCGGTATGAGCAGCTTTTTCAGGCTCCTGTATCTGACTACTGGCAGCACCACTACCTATTTGGCAAAGAAAATAAAGCCCCTTTTAAAAGCATGGGCAAGGGCAGCGCGCAGAATCTTATCATTAATGTAGCTGTGCCTGTACTGGCGGCCTATGCCAGCTACAGCGGCGAGCAATCCTATTTAGATAAAGCAATCAACGTATTAGAGCAACTGCGGGAAGATAGCAACAAGTATACGCGCTTCTATGAAGAACTAGGTTGGCGTGCAAAAACTGCTGCTGATAACCAGGCGGCACTGAGCCTGTACAAACGCTACTGCCACCCCGTAAACTGTATGCGCTGCGCCATCGGAAACAAAATCATGAAACAAAAAAGGGCCTCCTGATGAGTATGCTATTAGTATACCTGCTCAATCTGCTGGTGCTAGGAGCATTGGTGCGCTGGATGTGGCGCTCTGAATGGGCACAGGAGCTACGGCCATACTTTGTGCCGGCGCTTGCCCTGAAGCTTTTCCTGGCGTTAGTGTTAGTTGTAATGTTTTATACAGGCTTGCAAGGTGGCGATAGAGGTGTCTATCATCAAGCCGGTATTACCTTGTGGGAGTATGCACAGCAGCAACCGCAGGCTTATCTCAGATTATTGTTTACGAATAGATTTGAAAGTGCCGAACTGGAGGCGGCATTGCCATTTACAGCTTATATAGATTCATCTAACTCGTTTTTCTTCATTAAACTGGTAAGTTTGCTTAACCTGCTTACTACCGGAAATTTTCTGCTCAACAATCTATACTTTGCCCTTTACAGTTTGTGGGGCAGCGCCTACCTGGTAGCGGTGCTTGGTCGCCAGTTTAGCAAGTATAAAGCTGCTGCTGCGGTGGCATTTCTGTTTTTCCCGACGGTGTTGTACTGGAGTGTAGGCCTGATGAAAGACCCCCTGATGTACGGCAGTATGTGCTGGTTAACCGGAACTGCCGTTTCGCTGGCTCATGGGTATAAGCTTGGGCGTTGGCAGATACTGTTGCTGCCCCTGCAGCTCTTCCTTATGGTCAAGATAAAGTTGTTTTATGCAGCGTTGCTTCTTCCACTTCTGCTGGTTTATATATTGGTACAGCTGCTGCAGGTGAAATTTAGGTTACTAAGATCTTTGGGTGCAAAATTGGCTTGCTATGCAGTGTTAGTGGCAGGTGCTTTGGGTTTTATATCTGTGGTGTTTGAGGAAAAGCTGTTGATTGATTATATTCCACTTTTTATCTACGAAAGCTACATTGGAATATTGCCGCGCTCGTTACACCAGCCGCACATTCTGCTAGAAGGATTTGAGCCAAGTATACAGAGTCTGTTGGTTCATTACCCGGAGGCTATGCTCAGTGCGATTTTCCGTCCGTTTTTAGGTGAATCTTGGCGTTTGCTTTATGTGCTTAGTAGCTTGGAGAACCTCCTGCTGCTCCTGCTGACGGGTATGGCTGTGGCCGCTGCTTTTCGGAAAGGAGCAGGTATAAAAATTGAGCTACTGCACGTGGTGCTGCTGGTGTTTGTATTGGTGATGGCAGGAGTGGTGGGGCTTGCTACGCCAAACTTTGGTACCTTGAGCCGTTATCGCCTTGTGTTTCTGCCTTTTCTGGTGTACCTGCTGCTACAGAATGTTTATGCGCAGCGCCTGCTGCATATGCTGCGCCTACGTTAGTTATACTTTTAATCTCCCTTACTTCTTTGTACCTTTGCGCCTTATTTAGACTTAAGCTATGCAAAATCCTGTTATCATACTTGGTGCCCAAAAACTGGGTACAACTGCGTTAGATATCTTTAACAGTAACAACGTGATCGTGTACTGCTTTCTGGATGATAACCAGAAACTACAGCAGGAGGAAGTAAATAATGTGGCGGTAATGAGCAACACCGAAGATGGGGAGTTTCTGAAGCTGATCGGGAAAAAGTGCGATGTGTTTGTAGCCGTGGAAGATGCCGCAGCACGTAAAGGCCTGATCAAAATGCTGAAGGATGAGCACGAGGTGGTGCCGGTAAACGCTATCCACAAGTTTAGCGCTGTGTCCGAAAATGCATGGATGGGCCACGGCATTATGGTAGGAGCAGGTGCTGTTATCAGCAACAATGCTAAAGTGGGAGATAACACCTTAGTTCATGCCAGAGCCCTGGTAGACACGAATGCAGAAATCGGCAATTTTGTGGAGATCGGTGCAGGTGCTATCATCAACTCCGATGTGGTTGTTGAGGAAGGAGCTTTTATTGGGTCTGGAGCCGTGATCGTGTCTGGTGTGAAGATAGGTAAGAATGCCCGTGTTGGTGCTGGATCAGTGGTAGTAGCCAATGTGCCTGCCAAAGCGACTGTGTTCGGTAATCCGGCTGCGCCTATTAAGTAAACTTTTATACTTGCCCTTACTGTTACAGAACTGATAAGAATCATTTTTTGATTAGAAGGCAGCAACTAATTTTGAAGGATTGATGGAGTGGATAAGTAAATGATATACAAATCCTGTTGATCCTAAAATCCTGCAAATCCTGATTCAGACAATAAAAAAGCGTAATAATCAAACACTTAGCTGAAACTAAGCCGTTATGAATAAAGCATACAGCATACTCCTGTACTACTGCTACACGCCTATAGAAGACCCGGAGGCGTTTCGTGAGCAACACCATCTTTTCTGTCTGGAGCTGAACCTGCTCGGTCGCATTATTGTATCGAAAGAAGGCCTGAACGGTACTATTTCCGGCCTGAAAGAAGACTGCGATAACTACATGGAAGCCATGAAGGCTGATCCACGTTTCGCGAAAACAGATTTCAAGGTAGACTATTCTGACAAACATGCGTTTGCCAAGCTACACGTGCGCACGAAGTCTGAGATCGTGCATTCCGGCATGCTGCACATCGACCCGAACCAGCGCACAGGCACGCACCTGTCGCCGCTGGAGTTCAAAACCATGAAAGACCGCGAAGATGTGGTGGTACTCGATGTTCGCTCTGACTATGAGCACAGTGTGGGGCGCTTTAAGAATGCTGTAACGCTGGACATCGAGAACTTCCGTGAGTTTCCGGAGAAGGTAGAAGAACTGAAGGAGAAGTACAAAGACAAGAAAATCCTGACCTACTGCACAGGTGGTATCAAGTGCGAGAAAGCAAGTGCGTTTTTGTTGGAGCAGGGTTTTGAGGACGTGTACCAGTTGCATGGCGGAATTATCAAGTATGGCATGGAGGCCGGCGGAGAAGACTTTGAAGGCAAATGCTATGTGTTTGATAACCGTGTAGCCGTAGACATAAATAGTGTAAACCCAACGGTAGTATCAGAGTGCCACGTGTGCGGCACCAAGAGTGACCGTATGGTAAACTGTGCTAATCCGGTATGTAACCTGCATGTGCCTATCTGCGAAAACTGCGGCTGGGAACTGGAAGGAGCCTGTTCAACAGAGTGTAAAGAGCATCCGGAAAAGCGCCCTTACGATGGCACCGGCTATTATCAAAAAGAATTGAATGGCTATAATCCTTTAAAAGGATTCAACCGCAAGAAGAAAGCTGACGTACAAGTATAAGTATTCTCTAAAGCTCAGGAAAGCGTGTGCCCTTAAGGCCACGCTTTCCTTTTTTTACTGCTTTTGCAACTAAATGTATTTAAACTGTGCTGGTGTAGTTGCTGTTTATACTTGTATGTCCCATAGTCCCGGCTGGCGCGAATTCTCAACTCGTGTCCTGAAATGGGTTGAGTCGGCAACTTGAATGGCTTGAATAGCCATAGCTGAATAGCTTCGGCCATACTTGTTACAGCCATAATTCCATTGTTCTTTTCCTCTCGCTGGCGCTAGCTTCCAGCTAGTACCTATTTTGGGTAGAGCTTCCAGCTCTACTGGCTTGCAAAGCCATACTTGAATAGCCGCTGCTATACTTGCCGCAAGTATACTTACATAGCCAGTGCTTATCACATGCTCAATCTTTTCTGGAGGCGTCCGTTTATGCCGTTGACTGCCTCTGCTTATACTTCCTATGGCAGCTGCTTGCCGCAACTTGCAACAAGCTATCCTATCTAGCTTCTGTTCATCCTCCAGCTCCCCAATACCTATCGTTTTACCTTTTACTTTGGAGCGCTCACGGCTGGGGTAGGGGCCCTATATGAGCGAGGCCCAGTCCTTGGGCATCGCGCTGTGTGCCTGAAGCTGCCTCCGCTCTGCTCCGGCTGCCCTTACGGGCACCGCAACATGCACAAGGCGCTCTTTTCGAGGGCTAGAATCGGTTCAGGAAGCCATGGCTAATGGAGTTGCTACCTTTGACTGGAGAGTTTTATATAGGCAGATTTGTGAAAGTATTAAATTTGACTATTATGGATAGACGTGTTTTTGACGCCTCCTT
>NZ_JBHTLD010000216.1:0-7964 GCF_042678745.1 Pontibacter rugosus
ATTAGATTTTATAAAGTATACGTATGTAGCAACAGTAAATGCGATTTTAACGTATATTTAAAATATAGTATATACATGTGCTTACGTGTTTCTACTTTACAGATCAAAAACCCCTTATGAGAAGCAAAACAACAACCAACCAAGTAGACGAATATATCGAAAATTTATCTCCTGAGAAGCGCTTGCTGGCACAGGAGGTTCGTAGAATCATCACCTCCTCTGTAGCTCACCTGGAAGAATGTGTGCGCTGGGATTGTGCCTGTTACTTCTTCTATGGTCCGGTCTGCTATTTTGCCTCTTCGCGCAGTGGTATCCACTTTGGTTTTTTCAGAGGCAAAGAGCTTTCAGACCCGCATCGCCGCCTGGTAAGCCGAAACGGCCAGCATCCGCATGTTAAAATTCGCTCGATAGAAGATATTGACGAAATGTACTTTGCAGATCTGATACGGGAGGCAGTGCTTCTTAACCAGAATTAGGATTCAGATGCAGCCTTGCAGGCTGCATTCTTCATTTTGAGCCTCCATCTCCATAGTTACATGCTGTATGTCTATGGAAGCCATGAGGCTTCGGACGCGCTTCTTCAGATCTTCCGCTACTTGCGGGTGCAAGTCTGTGCTAACTACGGCATGCATGGTTAATACATTATAACTACCGTCCAGGGTCCAGATGTGCAGGTCGTGCACGGACTTTATCTCTTGTATGTCTTTTAGCTTCGCCTCTACATCGGCAGGTTTTATGTGTGGGGGCGAAGCCTGCAACAAGATGGTAGTTGTGTCTCGCAGGTTTCCGATTACGTTATACAGCACGTAAATTGTGATGGCAACAGATAAAAGCGGATCAATAAAGGGTACATCATAAAAATAAAGTATGATACCGCCTATCAGTACTGCCACCCATCCTAGTACGTCTTCCATAAGATGTAGCCTGACGGCACGCTCATTAAGTGATGCTCCGCTTTTCAATCGTAAAACGGCAGCGCCGTTCACCAGTATGCCAACTACAGCAAAACCCATCATACCAGTGGCGTTTACTTCCTGTGGGTTCCAGATGCGAGGTATGGCTTCCCAAAGTATAAAGAAAGACCCAATCAGTAGTATAAGTGAGTTAATTACAGCACCTAATAATGAAAAACGCTTATAGCCGAACGTGAACTTCTGATTGCGCCCCCGTTTTGATACTTTCTCAAAATACCAGGCCAAACCGAGCGAGAGAGAGTCGCCCAGATCGTGCAGGGCATCAGAGAGTATAGCCATGCTATTAATCCAGAGCCCACCAAATAACTCGAAGATAGTAAAGCCAAGGTTTAGGAAAAAAGCTACTTTTATATTACTGCTGGCGCCATGGTGGTGATGCCCGTGTCCGCCCTGATGATTGTGGTTATGTGCCATAAGAATTAAAACGATATACTGGTATGCCGGTTGCCCTGCTTGCTGTTTCGGGTGCACCTAGTACATTTGCATAGTGCGGCACCTGCCTGCAATTTAAAAAAGAATACCCCATAGCCTATGAAGATTTTGTTAGTTGAAGATGAACCTAAAGTTGCCTCATTTATTAAGAAAGGTTTAGAGGAGCAGGCATATGAGGTTGATCAGGCCTACGATGGGCTTTTAGGGGTAAAGCTGGCACTACAGAACGAGTACGACCTGATACTTCTTGATATTATTTTGCCCAACATGAACGGGCTTGATGCCTGCAGAGAAATAAGAAAGCACAAACAACATGTCGCCATACTGATGTTAACCGCCCTGGGCACAACAGATGATAAGATTATAGGGTTGGATGCCGGCGCTGATGATTACCTCACCAAACCCTTTGAGTTTAAAGAATTACTGGCCCGCCTGCGCGCCTTGTCGCGCCGGAGTACAGACAATAACAATGGTGATAGAATAGGCATTGCTGATCTGGAGTTAGACCTGTCTAAAAAAACCGTCACCAGAGCCGGAAAGCTGATAAGTTTAACTGCCAGAGAGTTTTCGCTGCTATACTACCTGTTGCGTAACCAGGGTAGGGTTGTATCCAGGGTTGATATAACAGAGCAGGTATGGGAAACATCTTTTGACACAGGCAGCAATGTAATAGATGTATACATCAACTTTCTGCGTAAGAAGATAGATAAAGAGCATAGCAATAAACTGATACATACATTAGTGGGCATGGGTTACGTGCTGAAAGAACAGGATAAAGTATGAAAATCCGGTCTCGCTTAACGCTGCAGTTTGCCAGTATCTTTGCACTGATTCTGCTGCTGTTTTCACTGGTTGTATATTATTTCACATCGCTCTACCGGCAGGACGATTTTTACAGCCGTATCTCCAGGCGTGCCTTAATTGTTGCCAGGCATATACTAGAGGCAGATGAAGTAAATGAACAGCAGCGGCATCGTAACCAAATTAGTTATTATCAGGAGTTGCCCTATGAAGCGGTTCAGATTATAGATGCCACAGGTAATGTGATTTTTGCTGAAGGAGAGGGGGAGCTTGGGTTTACACCAGCCAGAGCAGCGAAAGTGCTGAAGAAAGGGGCATTGGCCTACGAGCAGGGGGTAAGGCAAGTGGTGGCTATCCGATACCAGGATAACCAAGGTGATTTTGTGGTACTGGCTTCGTCGGTGGATGCATACAGCTTGCGAAAACTGCAACACCTGAAAGTTATACTTGTAGTAGGCTTTCTGGGATCGATGGTTGTGGTGCTGGGTGCCGGGTGGGCGTTCTCGAAGCAGGCAATGAGGCCAGTTATAAAGGTAATAAGCCAAGTGCAGAAGATAAGTGCCAACGATCTGCATCTAAGGTTAAGCAATGCCGAAGGCACAGATGAGGTTTCTGATTTGGCAAAAACCTTCAACAAAATGCTTGATCGCCTGGAATTGGCCTTTGAGATGCAGAGCACCTTTGTGTCCAATGCCTCGCACGAGCTTAGAACACCTCTGACAGCCATGATCGGAGAGTTGGAGGTAGCCTTGATGAAGCCCCGGGAGACTGAAGAGTATCACCGTGTGTTGCAAAGCACCCTGGAAGATGCCCGTATGCTTACCGAACTTTCAAATGGCTTGCTGCAGATTGCACAGGCAAGTCTTGATCCATCAAAAATCAAGAAAACCGAATTACGCTTTGATGAACTGGTGTGGATGGCGCGGGATCAGGCCCTGAAGCGCCAGCCTAATGCCCGTATCGACATAGATTTTGCAAACTTTCCTGATGAGGAGGATCGGCTTGTGGTGCGCGGGAATGAGGCGTTGTTGCTGATAGCTGTGGTAAATGTGCTTGAAAATGCCATTAAGTTTTCTCCGAATGAGCAGGCTGTGGTTGGACATATTATTGTTAAAAATCATCAGGTGATGCTGCAGGTGCGTGACCGAGGGCTTGGAATTGCAGAAGAAGATTTAAAGCATGTGTTCGTTCCTTTTTTCCGTGCTGACAACGTGCGTAGCATTATGGGGCATGGCATAGGACTACCTCTGGCAGAGCGAATTCTGAAATTGCATCAAGGCTCAATCTCTGTGAACTCACAGTTAAACCAAGGTACTGATGTGACCATTAAACTGCCACAGGCTTATCTTATTATTCCCTCTTACCATTGATTTTAATCTTATTTTAATCTCATTTTAATTCGAGCTTAATCTTGTAGCAGTACATTTATAAGAATTTAACTGAAGAGCCTTTTGTTGAGGCTTTTATATCCAGCAGTTTGCCTTTCTGATAAGTACGAATCAAAAAATGAATCAAGAATCAAGTAGTTCTAAATACATTGCTAACTTAAGCAAAGACATACCAGCAGGTCTGGTTGTATTCTTTGTTGCGCTTCCTCTCTGCTTAGGTATATCCCTGGCCTCCGGTGCCCCGCTCTTCTCGGGTGTGATAACCGGTATAGTGGGTGGTGTGGTAGTAGCCTGGCTCAGTGGTTCTCAGCTTGCTGTAAGTGGCCCTGCCGCTGGACTTACAGTAATTGTTCTGAATGGTATAGAGACCTTAGGTTCTTTTGAGGCTTTTCTGCTTGCGGTGTTAATTGCAGGTGTCATTCAGTTGGGCTTAGGCTTTTTGAAAGCAGGTATGATCGGTTTATACTTTCCTTCTTCTGTTATAAAAGGAATGCTGGCTGCCATTGGTCTTATCCTTATCCTAAAGCAAATACCTCACTTTGTGGGGGCAGACGATGACTTCTTTGGTGAGATGGATTTTTTCCAGGCAGATGGGCGAAATACATTCACTGAAATAGGACACGCTTTTTCATCAATTCAGTTTGGTGCACTCATTGTTGGTGCTATCTCGCTGGCTATCATACTGCTTTGGGATAATCCGAAGATTAAGAACAACAAATTTTTAAAGTTAATACCGGGCGCTTTAGTCGCTGTGTTGATGGCTATACTTATCAACATGCTCTTTATTAACTTTTTGCCTGCACTTGCTATTGCACCCACTCATTTGGTTAACCTTCCAGTACTGGGAAGTATCAGCGATTTTAAGTCTGAAGTTAAGTTTATGGATATAAGTGGCCTAACCAGCCCAGCTACCTACATTGTAGCCTTCACCATTGCCATTGTAGCCAGTCTTGAAACACTGCTAAGCATCGAGGCCATTGATAAGCTTGATCCGCATAAGCGGCGCAGTGATACGAACCGTGAATTAAAAGCACAGGGTGTGGGTAACATTATTGCTCCGCTTTTAGGTGGCCTTCCAATGACTGCGGTAATTGTAAGAGGATCTACAAACGTATCGGCAGGTGCCCAGACCCGCGTTTCTAGTTTCGTACACGGTTTGTTCCTGGCGTTGTCAGTTATGTTTTTGGCAGGTTTAATGAACCAGATACCTTTATCTGCCCTGGCGGCTGTGTTGCTGGTGGTAGGTTTTAAGCTAACCAAACCGGCCCTTTACAAGACACAGTTTAAGTTGGGCTTAGATCAGTTCATTCCGTTTATCGTAACTGTGCTGGCTATACTCTTTACAGATCTTTTGATCGGTATTTGTGTTGGTCTTGTTGTGGGAGTATTCTTTATTCTGAAGGCAAATTATAAATCACCATACTTCTATCACAAGGAAGAGCATCGTGACAAAAACCTGATTCGTATTAAACTAAGTGAGCATGTGTCTTTCCTGAACAAGGCCAGTATCATTCTTACACTCGATCATCTGCCGGAGAATAGCCATGTGATAATAGACGGTGAAAACTCAGCTTATATAGATTATGATGTGCTGGAGGCCATTCATGAGTTTAAGAAAACAGCCCATGAGCGCAATATTAAGGTTGAGCTAGTAAATATTGATGAGGTTGAGGTGATGGATATGCATTAAGCAATGCCTGGCAATGCTACAAAAGAGGAATTAGAAATTATACATATGGAAAAAATATTCGAAAATAACAGAAAATGGGTAGCTGCAAAGCTTGCCGAAGATTCTGAATACTTTAAGAAAATGGCCTTAGGCCAGGAGCCTCGCTACTTGTTTATTGGCTGCTCAGATAGCCGAGTGCCTGCAGGTGAGATTACCGGACATGGCCCGGGCGAAATGTTCGTACACCGAAACATCGCTAACATGGTGGTACACTCTGATATCAACATGCTATCTGTGCTGCAGTATGCTGTAGAAGTGCTTAAGGTGAAAGACATTATCGTGTGTGGCCACTATGGCTGCGGTGGGGTAGCGGCAGCTGCCAGCAACAAGCAGTTTGGCCTGATAGACAACTGGCTGCGTAACATAAAAGATGTGATACGCCTTCATCAGGGTGAATTCAAAGAAATTGAAAACGAGGAGCAGCGACTTCGCCGCCTGGTAGAGCTGAATGTGATTGAGCAGGTGCATAACCTGGCGAAGACATCTATCATCCAAAACGCCATGCTTTCAGATAACCCGCCTAAGTTGCACGGCTTAGTGTATGATATCAGAGAAGGCCTGCTGCGCGACCTGAAGGTGAACGAGCAATTTCAGCAGTTTGAGCAAATCTACAATGTAACAGCAGGAGCAACTGCAGAGTAATCCTTTTGTGGAGTTTGATTTTGTAGAGGCCCCTGCGCAAGCAGAGGCCTCTTTGCTTTACCAGTTTACTGCTTACCTACCTGTGGTATAGCTTAAAGTTAACTGAAAAGAAGAGTGCCGTCTTTCTCGTCCTTCAAAGGCTCCTTCATCATCGATATCTTTAAAGCCGCCATTATAACGTAAACCTATGCCTATGCCGCTGTTGGAACGGTAACCCACACCTGCTGCATATCCAAAATCAATAGGGTAGGGGTTGTCTGTAATATCTACTTCTGTAGTAACGGTTGAGTTTGACCTGGTTGCTTCTACTATCTGCTTTCCTTTCAGCAGGAACGATAACTGAGGCCCTAATTCAAAGTATAAGCCGCTTGCTTGCAGGCTTAGCAGCACGGGGATATCCAGGTAGTTGAGCCTTAGACGTTCTTCTGTTTCTACGCCACTTGTAGAGAATTCTCTTTTCGCACCTTTAGAGGTGATAAGCGCTTCCGCTTGTATTCCAACTAAATCGTTGAAAGCATGGCGCGCAGTTACTCCGGCCGTATAACCTGGTCTGTAATCATACCCGTTGGCGTCTTCGCCTTTAAAAGTTGCATAGTTAAGCCCGGCTTTTATGCCTATGCTCTGGGCACTTGCTGTTCCGGCCAATAAGATAAGGGCAAGCCCTAAAATCTGCTTCCGCATGATAAGTATGTAGATGTAAAGTTAAAATTAAAGCCATTGCCACATAAGCGGTTTTGGTTGCTGCAAATTAATGGAATATGCTGCCATTTAATAATAAAAGCCCCGTTGCATGTGCAGCGGGGCTTTTAATGTGGAGTTGATCCACTATCTTATGGTAAAACTACCACAGGTAACCATTATAAAATGGCCCTCTGTATGTGTTACTACCACTCATAGTCTCTTCTCGAAGATGATCCGTAAGAGTAGGGAGGTCCGCTGTAGGTGCTTTTGCTCCCTGCATATTCAGAGTTGTTTCCGTAGCGGTTACGGTTGTCTGATCTGTAGCCATAGTCCTGGTCTCTGCGGCGATCTGCATCGTCGTCACCGAACCAAGACTTTACTTCGTCGCCGGCACGATCAAAAAAACCTCTGTCATCGTTGTTGCGATCATAGTTTGAGCCATAGCGGTTGTTATTGCTGGAATTATAGTTGCTAGAGCCCATGTTGTTGCTGCTGTAGCCCATGCTATCTCTGTTGCCTGAGTTATAGTTAGACGAGCCGTAGCTTGAGTTGCTTCCTAAGCCGGATCCGGAACGGTTGCTGTCATAATTAGACCCGTAGTTGCTGTTAGTATAGCCTGTGCCATAGTTACCAGAGCCATAGTTGCCGCTGTAGCTAGCACCGCTGTTGTATGTTCCTGAATTGTCTCTGTCTCTGTCGTAATTACGACCGGAGTTATAGTTAGAGTAGTTGTCGCGATCATACCTGCCGCTTCTGCTGCGGTTGTCGTCATCGTCGCTAAACCATGATGATACTTTATCCTCGGCTTTGTCCCAGAAACCACGATCGTTGTCTCTGTCTCTGTTATGGCGTGAGCCATAGTTGTCTGAATCATAGTCAGAACGTCCGTAATTAGAACCGCTTCGGCTATAGCTGTCTCTGGATCCATGTATAGCAGAACCAGTAGAGCGCCCTGTTCCTGAGCTAGAATAAGCATCTATTCCAGACCCCATACCAGAGTTGCGATTACCATAGCCGCTAGCGCTTGAGCTACCATAGCCCGTACGTCTACGGTCACTCATATCAAAATCGCCGGAATAATAGTTTCTCGCTGATCCTCTTGTCCTTGATGTATCGTTGTCATTAAATGGGTTATACCCCGAATTTTCATAGCTTCTCATAAAGTGCTTGTTTAGGTTATAAATTCATGTTTTGATTAAGAACGTCTGTAACCGATACTCAAAATGATTTCTAAATATCGGCTACTATTATTTTTACGATACTGGTGCTTATATGTTATATTCTATTCATATCATACATTTACGTGCTTTGTAAGAA
>NZ_JBHTLD010000217.1:0-7941 GCF_042678745.1 Pontibacter rugosus
ATGTAAAATTGATTTATAACTGTACAGCTATACTTACATGAAAACAAAACTACAAAACAACTTATACTACTTCCTACTTTTACTCTTTTTCTTACATTATTCTGATACAGCACTAGCCCAGACACCCGGTTTGATTTACCGGCCTGCCACAGCAGGTGGAGCCAAGGTTTTAGACCCCAACGGTGATGGTTATGTTTCGGTGAGACCGACGGGATTTGTCGGTTCCACAGACGAGGGGGCTGCTAACAGCGAGATTCCGTACAGACCATTCCCTGCACTATCCATAGAACCTATTGGAGACCTTGACACGGGCTCAGCAGGTAGCCATACTGATTTAGCCCCACCTGCTACACCGCTTACTTCTCCCTCCACAGGCTCTCCATTTTCTGCTTACTACTCAGGCAATAACCTCTTGATTAGAACGCGCTTAGGCGGCTCCTCTACGGCTTCAAAAGGTTATAGTGTGTTAATAGACGCTGACCAGACCTTTACTGGCACTGGTACAAATCCTGGCTTCGAGTATGAAGTACTGCTAGCTTCAAACTTTTCTGTACAGGTTATAAGGCATTCACCTACAGGAAGTAATGTTATTTTCAGTGGATCAGTTGACCAATACTCTCAAAAAGCTGTGGCTGCATCTACTGCAGGTGGCAACGCAGACTACTTTTATGATTTTTATGTACCTCTGTCTGCTTTTGGTGGTGGTATTACAGCAACCATGCCCCTACGCATGAGTGGCATTACGGTAACAAGTGCGCAGAGTGGATTAACCGGCACCGTATCGGATGTAGGCGGCGTAAACTTTCAGGCTTATAACTATAATGCACCAGCTGCCTGGCGGGCTCTGATCAATGGTTTTCCGGCCACAAGTTTGAACCAGCTGAATGATTCCGGATTTCCTCAAGTAGCTGCGGCGGCACCAGTCATTACAGGCCCTATTACAGCAGGAAGTACCAGTATTACAGGTACCTCTGTTGAAGCAGCTGGATCAACTGTTACAATAATTCGCAACAGCACCCAGATAGGTACAGCAACTGTAGCCGATAACGGCACCTGGACCTTGTCTGGCTTAGCAAGCGGTTCACTTACAACAGGCAGTGTGATTACAGCTACCGTAACTGCAGCAGGTAAGAGTCTATCCTCCATTTCCAATGCCGTTACAGTAACTGCTCCGTTTATTTGTACTGCTACAACTGCACCTGCACTAACAGGACAAAGTAACGGAAACCCTAAGTATGCAGTCGGCACGACACCTTACGTGGGAAGACAACTTATTACACTTTACTCTATAGATCCTACAGTTTCTGTGATTGCTTATAATAGACAAGGTTCTTACATCTTCACTTCAACCAGTGCGGGACAAGCCTTACCAACTTCTAATTTAACAGTCGTAAGCGGTACAGTTACACTATCTAAAACTGGGAACTATGTAGTCACCACAACTCCTGTAGATGCTAATAACTCCCCTATAGGCTGTGAATCTATTAAATCAAACCAAATATGTTTTCAAAACGGGGGGAGTGCTCCAGCTAACACTTTTACACCATCTATCTCAAGTGTTACCTCTAGTACTGGAACAGTTTATAATACACTATCAGAGGCACCTGCAAGTATAAATTCTATCACAGGCACACTATCTAATTATGCGACAACCAACAGAGTACTCCTGTTCAAGAATGGAGAACTCCAATCGGCTTCAGCTATTCCAAGCAGCACTTCACCGTACACTTGGACCTTAACTGGGCTATCTAATATTACTCTTAACCCCGGTGATGTACTTAATGTCAGAACGGAATCTAGTTTGAGTTGTGGGCTTTCACTTTCTTCAGCATCAAATTTAGTTACTATAAGGTCAACAACTGCTGCACCAACTATCAATGCTATAACTACCTGCGGAACTGTAAGATCTGTATCAGGAACATCAGATGAGCCCGGTAGTGTAGTAACTATTTTCACAAATAATACTAGCACAGGACTAACAGGTGTAGTGAATGCAAATGGTTACTGGGCAGTAGATCTTTCGTCGATTAATAGTGGTGCAGGTGTGCCTGCTGGAACTCTTATTACTGCCAGAGCAAAAACTGCAGGCAAAGCAACCAGCCTTATATCAAATGCAGTACAATCTACACCTGCACCAACTGGAGTGCTAGCCATAAACCCAATAGCAGAGGGAGCTACTACAATATCTGGCACTGGCCCCACATCGGCAGCGGGTGCTGAAGTTACGCTGTATATAGAGGGCACTCCTTTTCCTACTCCTGTGCTTGTTGGCAGTGATGGCACCTGGACGGTTTTACGCATTGCGCCGCAGGAGATTTTTGCTGGTGCATCAATCTCAGCAACCTTTAAGCCCAGCGGAGGTTGCGAAAGTGCGAAAGCAGCACCTGTGACTGTTACTTGTGCTCAACCTGTAGTATCTTATAATTTAACACCTTCTCCTACAAGCATCTGTGGGGGAAGCACGACAAGTATAACCTTGTCAGGATCAGAATATGGGGTATCCTATGGACTACTGGTAAATGGAACGCCTTCTGGTAGTTCCGTAATTGGAACAGGCGGCCCTATCGTACTAACTTCAGGTACTATCACAAACCTAACAAGTGCAAACACAACTACTACTTTTACTTATAGAGCAAGAAAAATTAGTGGCACAACGTGTGAGGCTGTTTCAAGCAACACAACGTCTGTAACAGTACGTCCTCAACCTGTTACTACAGGCTTGAGCTATGGCAGTATAACTCAAAATATTTGTGCTAATTCCAGTACAACCTTCTCCCTCAACGGAACTAACGCTGGTTATAACTATCAGTTGATAAACCAGGCTACGAATGAATTGGTAGGAAGCGCTGTTCAAGGTTCTGGAAACAGCACTCCAGTAACACTCGCAACAGGTGCAGTAAGGACTAATACTTTCTTTGGATTACGTGTATCAGTAAGATCCGCTGATCTGAATTCTTGTGCTACCACATTACCGTCTCAGGTGTCTGTAAATATCATAAGCCCTTCTACAACACGGGCAGTATACCCTGAAAATCCTAAGACATGTGTTGGTGGAGCAACAAGGATCATTGTTTCAACAGAGCCAAACAATGACTTTGAGTATGCTGTGTACAGAAGATTATCTACAACTAACAATCCTGCTTCAGACCCACTGTTGGGAACTTTCAGAGGCAACGGGTCTACTCAGTCTGTTACAACTGGCCCTCTGAGCACGGCAGGAACTGAAACTTTTTATGTTACAGTAAGAAGGGTAACAAACAATACCTGCGGAACGCTAACGCTGCAAAGCACAGCCGTGGTAGAAGTAACGAATAACCCGCTCCAACCAAATGCCGGTTCAAATGTGACAATCTGCGCCAGTTCTTATGTACTGAAGGGCAACGATGTATCGCCAGGCATAGGAACTTGGTCGCAGGTAAGTGGGCCTAATACGGCAAACTTTAGCTCTACTACCAGTCCAACCGCAACAGTAAGCGGACTCATATCAGGCACCTATGTACTGGCATGGACTGCGCAGACAACATGCGGCAACACACCTTCCACAGCAACAGATGAGGTAATCATAAGAGTAAACTGTGATGCTTACTATACACTTTCTGTACCTAGGTACAGCGATGAGTATCTGGGAGGTGAAGTACTTGCGTTTGCCACAGACCCTGATGCGCCTATCATATCTGCCACAGTTACGCAAGGTGCTATTCCGCAGGGTGTTGGGTTTAACAGCACTACGGGCGAATTCACAGTTCTAAGACCTCTAGGTGAGGGTATAGTAGAGGGAATATATAATCTTAGCATAAGACTTACTGATCGCTTAGGAGGCACTACAACAGTTCCTATCACCCTACGTCTTTACGAAGAATCCCCGGCTATCGTACCGCTGCCAGTAGAACTTGTATACTTCAAAGCCCTTGTTGATCAGGGCAAAGTTAAACTACAATGGCTCACTGCCTCAGAAGAAAACAATAAGCACTTTGTAGTAGAGCGTAGCACAGATGGGGAGAACTTTGAAAGTATAGGAACTGTTGCAGGTGCGGGAACCACTTCCCAGCCAAGGCATTACAACTTTACAGATGTACAACCCCTGAGTGGCATCGCCTATTATCGCCTGAAGCAGGTAGACTATGATGGACAAACCGCTTACAGTCGTGTTGTTGATGCCAGTCTTCATGCAAGCAGTTTGCAAACTGAGCTAGAGGTATGGCCAAACCCTTTTGATCAGGAAGTAAATCTAACAGTAGCTGCACAGGTTTCAGAAGAAGCTAGTGTTATACTCACAGACCTGAAAGGGCAAGAGGTTTACAGCGGTAAAGTGCAGTTAACTCCAGGTATAAATGAGCTTCGCCTGCCGATCAGAGGGCTTAGCACCGGCATGTATATCCTGCGCTTGCAAGGCAATGAAATAAGTGGCACAGCCAAAATATTAAAGAAGTAATATAAAAAGAATCTCCTAATGCAGTAAAGCCTGGCCCTCGCATGGCTAGGCTTTACTGTGTATGGTGGACAAAAAATGTGTGACTGCTACCCTCAGTCTTAAAAGTTGCACCTTTCTATTAACAAACCCATACTCAAAGAACAGATTACTTAACAAGTTTTTATACTTTTGCATACAAATAAACTAATCCTGTTTTCATACCTAACCAAATGAAAATCCTAAAATTCGGTGGTACCTCAGTGGGGTCTGCTGAGCGAATGAAGGCGGTAGCCTCCCTCATCCAACGTGATGAGCCAATTATTGTAGTGCTTTCGGCCATGTCGGGTACTACTAACAGCCTGGTGCAAATTGCAGAAAAGCTGTTTCAGAATAAGAAAGACGAAGCAAAGGGCCTTATTACGGCGCTACACGATAAGTATAAACAGGTAGTAGAAGAACTCTACACTTCCGAAGATAAAAAGAAACAAGCCTCAGAACTGCTGCAGCAGCATTTTGAATACCTGGCGGCCTTTACACAAGATTTATTTACCGTACATGAAGAACGTGCCGTACTGGCGCAGGGCGAGCTGTTAAGTACAGCCTTGTTTCAATTCTTCCTGGAGGAGCATGGCATTGCTTCAGTCTTGTTACCAGCCCTGAATTTTATGAAGATTGATGAAAACGAGGAACCGGATGCCGCTTACATTGCCAAAAACCTTAAGACGGAACTAGAAAAGCACGCAGATCATAAGCTGTTCATTACACAAGGGTACATTTGCCGCAACGCCTTCGGAGAAATCGACAACCTGAAGCGTGGTGGTTCTGATTACTCTGCATCGTTGATTGGTGCTGCCGCAGATGCCGATGAAATTCAGATCTGGACAGATATTGACGGGATGCACAACAACGACCCGCGTATTGTAAAGAACACGTATCCCATAGCAGAGCTATCGTTTGATGAGGCTGCTGAGCTGGCTTATTTTGGTGCGAAAATTCTGCACCCAAGCAGTGTCCTGCCAGCCAAACAGAAGAACATTCCTGTAAAGCTGCTCAACACCATGGAGCCAGAGGCAAGGGGCACCACAATTTCCTCTAACTCAGAAAGCGGTAAGTTAAAAGCTGTTGCTGCAAAAGATGGTATTACAGCTATCAAGATCAAGTCAGGAAGAATGCTGCTGGCGTATGGATTCCTGCGCAGCGTGTTTGAAGTGTTCGAGCGTTTCAAAACGCCTATAGACATGATTACGACCTCTGAGGTGGCTGTGTCCTTAACAATCGACAACGATAAATTTCTGAAGGAGATCGTGACAGAGCTGGAGAAATTCGGACAGGTAGAAGTCGATCAGGATCAGACAATTATATGCGTAGTTGGTGACTTTATATCGGAGCGCAGTGGTTCTGGTCTGGCTATTTTTGAGGCGCTGAAGCAAATTCCGCTACGCATGATCTCTTATGGCGGTAGCAAGAACAACATTAGTGTCCTGATAAATACAGAGAACAAGGTAGAGGCATTAACAAAATTGAACGATGGAATTTTTGACAGAAGCGGAGCCAATGCTTAACCTGAACCCTGAGCAGTTGCAGCAACATGCTACGCCCTTTTATGTATATGATTTAAACCTGCTGCACCAAACGCTGCAACTTGCACAGCAGGAGGCAAACAAGTATAACTTTCATGTGCATTATGCTTTAAAGGCAAACGCGAATGCCCCTATACTTGATGCCATGCGCGAGGTTGGTTTTGGTGCCGACTGTGTGAGTGGCAACGAGGTGAAGGCCGCTATTGAAAATGGTTTTGCACCGAAAGATGTCGTGTTTGCTGGTGTCGGCAAGTCTGATGCCGAGATAAACTTTGCGCTGGAGCAGGAAATATTCTGCTTTAACTGTGAGTCTAGCCACGAGCTGGAGGTACTGAATGAATTAGCTGAGAAGAAAAATACAGTGGCACGTGTGGCACTTCGCATCAACCCGAACGTAAACGCCAATACCCACAAGTATATCACCACTGGCCTGGAAGAAAACAAGTTTGGTATCAATGCCTGGGAGTTGGAAAGTGTGCTGGAGCTATTGCAAAAGCTGAAACATGTAAAGCTGATAGGCATTCACTTCCATATCGGATCACAGATAACAGATCTGACTGTGTTCAAGAACCTGTGTACACGGGTTAATGAGTTTCAGGAGTGGTTTGTGGCGCATCATATTTCATTAGAACATGTAAACGTGGGTGGTGGCCTGGGGGTAGATTATTATACACCAGAACAAAACCTTATACCTGACTTTGCTGCTTACTTCGGTCTCTTCAACCAGTTTTTGGAGCTACAGCCGGGGCAGCAGGTACATTTTGAATTAGGTCGTGCGCTGGTAGCGCAGTGCGGTACTCTACTATCCAGAGTGCTGTACATCAAAAAGGGCGTAACTACTAACTTCGCTATACTTGATGCCGGCATGACGGAGCTGATTCGCCCAGCCCTGTACCAGTCTTTTCACAAGATCCAGAATCTGACGAGCCGGGGTGCAGAAGTAAAATATGATGTGGTGGGCCCAATCTGCGAATCAAGCGATTGCTTTGGCAAAGCTGTAAACCTACCGGAAACCAACCGTGGCGATTTAATTGCCATACGCACGGCCGGTGCTTACGGTGAGGTAATGGCATCAGGTTATAACCTGCGCGAGAAAGCCCAAGCTATTTACGTTTAGCTGTAATTTACAAGTATAAAAAAGCCCTGCTCTTATTGTTAAGAGCAGGGCTTTTTTATACATATTTATTTTTCACCGCACTTATATCACTAAAAAGTTGCGCTGCGGAAGCGGAAATCAAGGCTTCTGTAATGATACCACAAAATCAGGTTCAGCATGGGCAATGCCTTCTTTATCTTTCAGGAAGTTTGCCAGCTCCAGCGCATTACCTTGCGAGTTTTTATCTACCCGTACCAAATACGTTTGGCCACTAAGCGACATAAGTACTTCTGCCTTATAGGCTGCAGCCAACTCTTCTAAAGCAGTATCTGCACCTTCATCCACCGTAATAATGGCCTCGTTGCTTATACCCAATAAACCATCTGCATTTAGGAAATATGGTGCTACATAGGCTATACCTGGCTCTTCAGACAAAGTATAAATTGCCTCCTCTACCTCTGCGCAGCCTAAACCATCTACTAATTCAATATTATGAAGTACGGCAGAATTTGAGTGCAGCTGTCCGGTTGCACCCTTGATAAAATCATATTTCGCAAGCACATCTGCCTCAGCCTCGGCACTAAGACCTTCTGCAAAATTTACCAGCACCTGCTTCGTGTATACATTTCCCAGGCTCTTTTGCTCATTCTCCAGATAGTAAGTATAACTAGTGCAAGAGCCACCCCCAACAGTAGCACGTAGTAAAGTGGGGCCAGCTTTTACATTACGTATCGGTGAGGCTTCATCTTGTCTGCAGGAAGAGAAGGCAAAAATCAGAAATAAGCAGGAAAGAAAGGGTATATAAATTCTTTTCATATCAGTACAATTAAAGTCGCTAACTATTTGATTAATTG
>NZ_JBHTLD010000218.1:0-7927 GCF_042678745.1 Pontibacter rugosus
GTAATTATTTTTCATTTATAGTAATGTAAAACATCCTTATAAACTCTATTTGGAGCAAAATCAACTGCCAACACAATTTTCTAACGCCATACTTCTGCATAGCCCTTACTTTACCTGTTTAATTGATCAGAGCGGATTGATTAAACAGGTAAGTGAATCAGCAAAAAGACATGTTGGCTACCAGGAAGATGAGCTTATAGGGAAAGATGTGCTGGAGTTTATTTATCCGGGAGATAAGCGGCTAGTTCTTACTACCATGCATAAGCTGAGCTCCGAGCCGGGTGCTGCCACTTCTTATACTATAAGGTATAGGTCTAAGAATGGAGACTGGCGATGGCTGGAGGCGCATGTTTCCAACCAGACAAAAGATGAACTCTTGAAGAGCTATGTGGTGTATGCGCGTGATGTAACGCAGCAGCAGGAAACAGCGCTAGCTAACAAAGTAGATCTACACTATTATAACTCCCTCTTTCAAAACCACCCCGGAATTGTTTTTTCCCTAACGCCGGAAGGTATCTTTGACCGGATCAATGCCAGTGTCCAGAAAGTATTGCTTTACCACGAGGAGGAAATGATTGGCGAGCATTTTTCAAAGTTCACTGCCCCCTCCTTCACGTTCGAGGCTATCAAAGCCCTAAGCAAGGCCAGCAATCAGGAGCCTAGTGTAATAGAAGGAAAGGTTATCAATAAGCATGGTAAGGCAGTTACACTTATCATCACGCTTATTCCTGTTTACCTATGCCCTACTAAAATAGGTATACTAGGTACTGCAAGAGACATCTCTGCTGAAAAGACGGCGCAACGGGAACTTGAAAAGCTATCGCTGGTGGCCAGTAAAGCGGTGAGTTGTGTGGTGATAACTGATGCTTTAGGCAGGACAGAATGGGTGAATTCTGAATTTACACGCGTTACCGGCTATACATTAAGAGAAGTGCTGGGTAAAAAACCGGGTCACCTGCTGCAAGGCCCTGACACTGACCCTATGGCTGTACAGTACATGAATAGCCAGGTTCTGAAGAAACAGCCTTTCCATGTAGAGTTGATCAACTACCGCAAGAACGGTGAAAAGTTCTGGTTCAGCATGAATATTACGCCCATGTTCGACGATGAAGGCAACCTCGTACAGTTCTTCGCTATTCAGGATGATGTGACAGAGCGAAAGCAATCTGAAAAGAAAATGCAGCTGCTGGCCGAAGACCTACAAAAGCACAATCAAGAGTTGCAGCAGTTCAACTATATTGTATCGCACAACCTCAGAACTCCGGTAGCCAATTTACTTGGCCTGGCTTCTATTCTGGAGCAACACCCCCATGACAGTGAAAATTTTCATTCCTCGCTCCAAAAGCTGAAGCAAACGGCCATGAGCTTATTTAACGTTATCAAAGATTTAAATGACCTGTTGTCTCTTCGGGATTTTGATACGAATCCAAATCGGGAACAGGTTTGTATACATTCTGTTTGCCAGGAGGTGCTCAAGAGTTTAGAAGACAGGTTTGAGAGCTTGCGGGCTTCTGTTAACTTAGCCATTCCCGAAGATGCCTGTCTTCAAGCTACCAGAGCCTACATCTATAGTATCTTCCATAATCTTATAGCTAACGCTATTAAATACAGAGACACTGAAAGACCTTTAGAGGTTAGCATACGCCACGAGGCAACAGAACAGTATCTTATTTTTAAAGTTGAAGACAATGGCGTGGGCATAGACTTAGACAAGGCAAAGAATTCTATTTTTAAGCTATACGGCAAAATTGATAAACGTGCAGATGGCCGTGGAATGGGTTTATACATGGTAAAGGCACAGATAGAGTCTATAGGGGGAAGTATAGAAGTTGAGAGCACTCCGGGGAAAGGCACTACGTTTATACTTTCGTTTCCCAAAAAGCAGTAAAAGCAACAGGCTGCGCGCTTATATTACCCTATAAGTATAGTCTCATAGTTAGTGCCATGCTTATGTAGTTGAAGCCAATGTAGCTCATCTTGGTGTATTAGTATACTTATACCACTTTATACTTATAGCACGGATAGCGGCCGTAACAGATACAAGGGAACTTACACAGCAGTAACAACAACCTGTAATTCAGCCACCTGCACAAGTATACAGAAGCCTCTCCCACAGTTCACATCAGCCATAATAGCTATATTTTCATAAAATTTCTATATTTAGGGAGAGAAAACTGGTTTTCCGCTGAGGGGCACCAGAAGTTATACTTGTTAAATCCCTGTCTTAAAAACAAATGGAAAACATTATTACCGCAATCAACGACATCGTCTGGAGCAATGCCTTAATTATACTTTGCCTTGGCGCAGGGATTTACTTTTCAGTAGTGACGCGCTTTTTGCAGGTGCGCTATATACGCGAGATGCTTCGCTTGCTTTTTAACGGACAGTCGTCTAAGAAAGGAGTTTCCTCTTTTCAGGCATTTTCCATTGCCATTGCTGGCCGGGTTGGTACAGGCAACATTGCTGGCGTAGCCACAGCCATTGCCATGGGCGGGCCAGGTGCTGTTTTCTGGATGTGGATGATCGCTTTTCTAGGTAGTTCTTCGGCATTTATAGAAGCCACACTGGGCCAGATTTACAAACAGGTAAAAGATGGGGAATACAGAGGTGGCCCAGCCTATTATATAGAGAAGGGATTAGGCGTGAAATGGTATGCAGTGGTGTTTGCTGTAGCCACTATTATAAGTATGGCCTTGTTTCTGCCGGGCGTGCAAAGCAACAGCATCGCCTCCAGCATGAACACCGCCTTTCAGATTCCTACGGTTGTAACAGGTGGAGGCGTAACGCTTTTACTGGCGCTAATCATTTTTGGCGGTGTAAAGCGCATTGGCAAGGTAGCTGAGGTAGCTGTTCCGTTTATGGCGGGTGCCTATATTCTCATGACCATTATCATCATCATGATGAACATATCAGAAGTCCCTGCCATGTTCAGCTTGATCATCCGCTCTGCCTTTGATGTAGAACCTGCTTTTGCGGGTGTTTTCGGTATGGCCATTGCCTGGGGTGTGAAAAGAGGAATTTACTCAAACGAAGCAGGCCAGGGTACGGCTCCACACGCTGCGGCAGCCGCAGAGGTAAGCCACCCGGCCAAGCAAGGACTGGTACAGGCTTTTTCGGTGTATGTAGATACGCTGTTTGTATGCACCGCCACTGCCTTCATGATACTTTTTACGGGGCAATACAATGTAGTGAATCCTGAAGGAGGCTTTATTGTAGAGAACCTGCCAGGTGTGGCTTTTGGACCAGAATATACGCAGCAGGCTGTCAATACCTACTTCCCAACGTTGGGCAGTGGTTTTGTGGCTATTTCGCTGTTGCTGTTTGCCTTCACGACCATCATGGCCTACTATTATATAGCTGAAACCAACCTGAGCTACCTGAATGGCAAAGGCAGAAAGTGGATGCTGTGGGGATTGCGTGCGCTTATACTTGGGGCAACTTTCTACGGCTCCATCAAAACGGCAGAATCTGCCTGGGTTTTAGGCGATATAGGAGTAGGTGTCATGGCCTGGCTAAACGTGGTGGCAATTATATTGCTTAGAAAGCCGGCTTTGCGTGCGCTAAAGGATTACCAAGAACAGCGCAAGGCTGGACTTGACCCTGTTTTTGATCCGGTAAAACTAGGTATCAAACATGCCGATGAGTGGGAGAAAAAAGTGCAGGAGGAAAAAGAATTACAAGCAGTATAACCAAGTATAAAAACTAACCGATAGAGGCTATGGAACGCTATACACTTTTATTAAGCAACAAATACATTCGATTTATACTTATGGCTTTAGCTGCAATGGCTATTTACCAGGGTGGTAAAAGCGTAGGAGAGTTTGCTTACTATGTAACACATTAAAGAGCAAGACATAAAAAAGGCGCGAATTTCTGAATTGAGATTCGCGCCTTTTTTATGCCCCTACTCTACCGTTTGCTCCTGCTCCTGGGCAAGCTGTATACTGGCAACAAGCTTGATGTCTTCCCCTAGCACAAGCCCACCTGTTTTGCTAAGCGGGTTATAAGTTAAGCCAAACTCCCAGCGGCTGATAACTCCACTTACCTCAAAACCAGCCTTTACGTTGCCCTGCTCATCAGTTGCTATACCACCAAACTCTGCCTGTAGTTCCACAGGTTTGGTTACGTTTTTTATAGTAAGCATGCCATAGAGGCTATACACATCATCATGCAGCTTGGTAAAAGTTGTAGACTGGAAGTTGATGTGCGGGAAATTTTCTGCATCAAAAAAGTCGGCGGAGCGCAAGTGGCTGTCACGCGCCTCTACCTTGGTGTCTATACTTCTAACATCCAGCGAAAAGTGAATTTCAGCGTTCTCAAAGTTTTCTCCCTGTGCTGTTGCACCGCCTATAAAATTATTAAAAGAACCTGTTACGGTTGAGATGACAAGGTGCTTTACTTTAAAGTATATTTCTGAATGATAGGGATCTATTGTCCATTTAGTTATTGCCATAGTTTTTTTCTTTTGTTGATTATAAGGGCAGATTTAAGCTGATACATTTGCTTCAATCATTTTACATGTTCAGACATAGGCATGTTTGAAACACGTAAATATATAACAGCGGAATTGCTTCAGATGTTGCGGAGCAGCAGGTTGTGGAAAATAAAAAAACAATAGCTAAGAAGCTAATTAGCTATAACAGAATACGTTTAATAAGCGACACACCAAATCTCAGCTTTAATTATTCATGCTATTTTCGTGCTGAGCATGCTTAGCTCTCCTTGAAAGTCAGGAGCGGGTTGTTTCTCTGCTAGTGCTATCTTGTTGGCCTCTGAAGCGAACTTACAGCTCATTTCATGAAACAAGGGTGTTGCATTTTCAACTCAACTATCTTGCAAAGCCATACTTGCTGGATTTCTATCAAAGCCTTACAGGCGCAAGTGTCCGCTTGTGCTCATAAATGGCCGCTGCCATACTTGCATAGGCGCTGCTTACGGCATCTTCAACCAAGGAATCCTTTATAGCTTCCGTTCATCCTCCAGCTCCCCCATACTCATCGTTTAAACTCATACATTAAAGCGCTCCACGGAAAGACTGGTACTAATTTTAGTTAGCGCCTGCTTTCCCAGCTTTCTGTAGGGATAGGTCGCGACCTGTCCGTGCGATACCGCCAACTATATAATTTATACTTATAAAGCAGCACTAACCGGAACGCCCCTCCCGAAGCTCATTTTGCAGGAAAAAACATTCTATTGCATCAAGTTTTAAAATGTGAGGGAATACGCTCCTCAAAACCTGCTACGAAAACTGGTACCTTTCCCCATTTCAACCTCAAGATGAAATCTTGCAGTATTTTATTCCACTTTTAGTAATCTTTCTATCATCATAATCCTGTCCATCCACTCATCCTGCAAATCCTGATCCGGACAATTACCTCTCCCACTTCACCTCCGGGAATACCGCTTCCAGTTGCCGCTTGATAACTCTGTAGTTGCCCTTCCAGAAGGTAGCCAGATCTGACACCGTCGTGATAGGCTTTAGCTCTGGGGTAAGCAGGTGCAGCTCTACTTTCATTTCGCCGGCATCTACGGTGGGGCTTTCTTCCCAAGCCAGAATGTCCTGCAGCCGTATCTCCAGCTTTGGTTGCTCGCCCTGCGCCTTATACTCCAGTTCTATACTTGATCCATCCGGCAAATTTATACTTGCAGGAGCCAGTACCTCCAGTCGCACACGCTGCTCATCATTAAGGTATTTCTTTTCCAGTATCGGCAGCAGCTCCAGCTCCATCAGTTCGTCGGGGTGCTCGATGTCGGAAAGGTGTGGGCGCAGCCAGTCCCAGTTGGTCATGAGCAAGGTGCTGGTGCTTACGTCGGGCCAGCCTTCTGCCGGACGCCATTTGCGCAGGCTCAGCACGCGGTTTTGCCACTGCGTTAGCTCTTCGTTAAAGTCCAGCAGGTGGTCGCCTTCCAGTTTAATAGCTTCGGAGATGGCCGGTATGCGGTGCTTCTCGTCGGGTGGTGGCAGCGGCTTGCTTTGCAGCACAATGCTGCCGATGCGGGTATCCATAGAAGCCGTTAGCTCGCCGTCGTTCACATCCCAGTGGTAGCTTTCCTGCTGCTTTACGAGCGGAGCCAGGTCGCGGGGGTTGAGCGGTGAAGCCAGGAAAATACGGCCGGGGTTATCGCCGGTGCCTGCATGCAGGTGCGCAATAGCCAGCCATGACTCGTGCGCCAGGTCGTCGCGGTGACCGGCAGAAGCGTATTGGCCACTGGCCAGCTGGAACTGCGCGTTGTTGCCGGGGCGGGCGTAGGCAATACGCTCCGGGTAGCAATGCGCCAGCAGCACGCCTGTTTCATAGTCATCAAAGCTGCCGTTCTCAGGCTCTACCTCAAACAAAGAGCGGTATGAGCGGGCAATCTTCTCTATCTTACTGAAACGCTTGCCCTGCCCCTGCTCTTTCCGGTAGCGGCGCAGCGCTTCCACTCTTAAGTTAATGTCGATGCCAGCGTTGCGGTCCAGCGGGTCGCGCTCTTCCAGCACGGAGGCAATATCGCTTGCCAGCGCCACCTGGTCTGTTTCCTCGGCTTTGAGCAGCATGTGCGCAATACGCGGGTGGCAAGGCAGCGCGTGCATGCGCTTACCGTGCTCCGTGATGCGGCCATGCTCCAGCGCCTGCAACTGATGCAGCATGTCGGTGGCGTATTGCAGGGCAGCACGCGGTGGCGGGTTCAGCCAGGTAAGGCCACGGATATCCGTAATCCCCCACTGCGCCATGTCCAGCACCAGCGACGACAGGTCTGCTTCCATAATCTCGGGCGTGCGGTGCGGGGCCATGCGCTCCTGCGTGGTTTTGCTCCACATGCGGTAGGCAGTGCCGGGACCCAATCGACCGGCACGACCGGCACGCTGGTCGGCAGCATCTTTGGAAATGCGCACCGTTTCGAGGCGCGACAAACCAGACTTCGGATCGAAGCGGGAGGTTTTGCCGAAGCCCGTATCCACCACCACTGAAACGCCTTCTATGGTTAAGCTGGTCTCGGCTATACTTGTGGCGAGCACCACTTTGCGTTTGCCTTCGCGGTTGGGCATAATGGCAGCGTACTGCTTGCCGAAGGGCAGCATCCCGAACAGCGGATGGATCATGACGCCGCGCATTTGCCTGCGCAGTATGTCTTCTACTTTGCGAATGTCGTTTTCGCCGGGCAGGAATACGAGAATATCGCCTTCCTGCTCCTGTGCCGCCTGCTGCACCACTTTGGCAACCATTTCGGGCAGCATGCGGTCGTCTGCGTCGCCGGTGTAATGCGTTTCGATGGGATATTGCCGCCCCATACTTTGCGCCACCGGGGCCTTGAGCAGGCTCGTGAGCTGGGGCATATCCAGCGTGGCCGACATCACCATAATGCGCAGGTCCGGACGAAGCGTGTGCTGCGCCTCCCGGCTCAGGGCCATGGCTACATCGGCATGGATGCTGCGCTCATGAAACTCGTCGAAGATCACGATGCCGATGCCCGTCAGCGAGCGGTCGCTGTGGATCATGCGGGTGAGAATGCCTTCGGTGACGACCTCGATGCGGGTGCGCTCGGAAATGCGCGTCTCGAAACGGATGCGGTAACCGACAGTCTGGCCTACCTCCTCCCCCAGCAACTGCGCCAAGCGCTCGGCAATGGTTTTGGCCGCCAAACGCCGAGGCTCCAGCATCACGATTTTCTGATCTTTCAGCCATACTTCGTCCAGCAAAGCCAGCGGCAGCAAGGTGCTTTTACCGGCTCCGGGAGGGGCGTTTACGATCAGCGTGTTCTGTGCCGCCAGGTGTTCTCTAACGGCAGGTATGATTTCCCGAACGGGGAGGTCTATGGTAAATGGGTTGAAGGGCAAGAATTTGAGAATTTAGTGAAGCTCTGTTGTTTTAGCTTCTAAGTCTGCTAGAAAAAGCTTAAAACTCGTATTTGCTGCTCCATATTTTAGAAGATCTTTATTTTTTAT
>NZ_JBHTLD010000219.1:0-7896 GCF_042678745.1 Pontibacter rugosus
ATACTGACGCTTCTCTCGGCTTTCAAACTGAAAGCTGCCTTGCCTAAGGTGACCTCCTGATGCCAAATTGCATACAAGTATAAATGGTTAAGTGCCCCATCACTTGCCATACAGCTGAACAGTTGTTTTTATGCACAAACCACATCAAAACTTTTATGCTATGCAAGCAACTTTTACATTACATGCCCCCCCAACCATCAAACGATCTACCCTCTATGGTAATCTTTCGGCTAGACTTGTAGCTTTTTTAGTAGACACTACGCTTATTGTTTTTTCTTATACTTTTGTTCTTTACGGCATAAGTGCCAGTTATGAGCAGCTTTACACCTGGAGCGATCTTTTTAATGGAGGTATCGACTTTACGGAGCTGCTGCTGGTTTGCAAAGCACTTTTTCTAAATCCCTTCTTCCTGGCTTTACACTGGGGCTATTACACTATACTGGAATCCTCACTAAAGCAGGCTACCATCGGCAAGTTCACATTAGGTTTGAAAGTAACTGACCTGCGTGGCCGTCGTATCGGGTTCCTGCAGGCAAACTTACGCTACTTCTCAAAATTTATCTCCATCATACCTGTAGGATTAGGTTTTTTACTTATCCTTACCTCCCGCCGCCATCAAATGCTACACGACTACATTGCACGTGCCTTGGTCGTGGCTGAATAGCCGTTCACTTAAAAAATTGCACTAGATATTAACAGGGCATCCTCCCCATCGTATAAAATCCCATCTTACACTTTAGAAAGGAGGATTATTATGCGATTTATTCCAACCCGGTTTCACGGGATAATCGATTATATTGTGGGCCTGATTTTTATAGCCGCTCCCTGGTTGTTTAACTTTTCGGATGTGGATTGGGCTACCTGGATTATGGTAGCTGCAGGTATAGCCACACTAGGCATGACCATACTTACTGATTTTGAGGTAGGCCTTGTTCATAAGATTCCGATGCAAACACACTTAATGGCAGATTTTGGACTTGGTGTAATACTTGCCCTGTCTCCATGGATGTTCAACTTTGATGAGCGCGTGTTTATGCCGCATCTGATTGGTGGTATATTTGCTATACTTGCTTCACTCACAACACATAGAGTACCAAGCGAATCGTATAGAAGAACCGAACACAGCACAAATAATGTACGTCCTTAAGCAGTCGCTTTCAAACTGAATCAGGAAAGGCTAGCCATAGGGTTAGCCTTTTTTGTGTTCAAATTTTTGCAATAGGTTGGCTATGTCAGGCTTTTATGTAGTCGAGATTATCTTTTGTGTCGAAGCATCGCTAAATTTGTAGTATGAATTACCTATCAGCAGAAAATATTTCCAAAAGCTTCAGCGATCGCTGGCTTTTTAAAAACCTGAACTTTGGCTTGAGCCAGGGGCAGCGCGTTGCCTTGGTAGGCGTGAACGGCTCTGGCAAAACCACCCTGTTAAATGTACTTTCCGGCAAACTGCCGCCAGACGGTGGCAGCGTAAGCACTCGCAAAGAGATCAGTATCGGTTACCTGGGGCAGAATCCTGAGTTTCAGGAGGAGCTAACGGTGAAGGAGAATATCTTTGCCATGAAGAACGAAACGCTGGACCTGATACAGGAATACGAGGCCGCAATGGAGGACCCAAACACTTCTGCTGAAAAGATGCAGCACCTGATGGAGCGTATGGATGAGTTACAGGCCTGGGATTTTGAGGTGAAGGTAAAACAGGTGCTCTCTAAACTTGGCATCAATAATCTGGATGTGCAGGTAAGCAACCTATCGGGCGGGCAGCGCAAGCGCGTAGCGATGGCCCGGGTATTGATTGAGGAGCCAGACATGCTGATACTGGATGAGCCAACCAACCACCTGGACCTGGAGACAATAGAGTGGCTTGAGGGCTTGCTAAGCACGCAGAATACTACCCTGCTCATGGTTACCCACGACCGCTATTTCCTGGATAAAGTAGCGAACGAGATGGCCGAGTTAGATAATGGCGAACTTTATACTTATAAAGGCAACTACAGCTATTTTCTGGAGAAGAAGGCTGAGCGTGAGCTTAATGCCGTAGCTGAGACTGAGAAGGCGCGTAACCTGATGCGCAAAGAGTTGGAGTGGATTCGCCGGATGCCTAAGGCCCGCGGTACCAAAGCCAAGTATAGAGTAGATGCCTTTGAAGAGTTAAAGGAAAAAGCCGCTAAGAAAACTACGGGGCCACAGCTGGAGCTTTCCGTTAAAACCACACGCCAGGGTGGGAAAATCATTGAAGTTGATCATATCTCTAAATCCTTCGGTGAAAAAATCATTGTGGATGACTTTAGCTATGTGTTCAAGAAGAAGGACCGCATCGGTGTTGTTGGCCCTAACGGAGCTGGCAAATCTACTTTCCTGAACATGCTAACAGGCAAACTACAGCCAGATGCCGGTGAGATTGACTTAGGCCAGACCACCGTTTTCGGCTATTATACCCAGGATGAGCTGGAGTTTAAAGATGACCAACGTGTAATTGACATTGCCAAAGAGATTGCCGAGGTAGTGGAGATGGCCAACGGTGAGGTGATTACGGCAAGTCAATTCCTGCAGCACTTCCAGTTTCCGCCTGCACAGCAGTATACATTTGTAAGTAAATTAAGCGGTGGCGAGAAAAGACGTTTGCAGCTTTTGCGCGTGCTCATCAAGAACCCGAACTTCCTGATTCTGGATGAACCTACCAACGACCTGGATATTATCACCCTGAATATCCTGGAGGATTTCCTGCTGAACTTTGGAGGCTGCCTTCTTATTGTGAGCCACGACCGCTACTTTATGGACCGACTCGTGGAGCACCTGTTTGTATTTGAAGGCGAAGGCCAGATCCGCAACTTTGCCGGTAACTACAGCGACTACCGTGAGTGGCAGAAAGAGCAGGACAAGGTGCAGCAAGAAGTAAAAGCCGCAGCCCCGGCACCTGTTGCAATTAAAAAAGAGGAACAGCCGAATGCCAAGCGCAAGCTTTCTTACAACGAGAAAAGAGAATACGAGCAGTTAGAAACGGAGATAAAGCAGCTGGAAACACGCAAGAATGAGATTGTGGAGATCATGAGCAGCAATACCCTCACCGACCACGAGAAGCTGACTGCGCTTGCCAAAGAACTCCAAGACATCAATACTCAATTGGAGGAAAAGGAATTACGCTGGCTAGAATTAGCAGAACTGATGTAGCAAATTGCAAAAGCTAAAAAGGGAAGAGGACGCTATATAACGTCCTCTTCCCTTTTTAGCTAGTCTATACTTGCGCACAACAAATGTAGAAAACGGCATAGCAAGGCTATACCACAGCAGGACTCCTATTCCTCGTCAAGTCCCTCTACTGTATCTCAAGTATAACACTTTAGATAAGTTATGCAGCTAAACCCATTTCGATCCCCTTTAAGGAAGGGAATTCTCTGTCACAGCTACTCGATAATACAACTTCTATGGTTAGCAGTATCGTGCAGACAGATTGAAACGAGTATAGCAGAAGCTATTCAAGTATGGCTTGTCAAGCCAGTTGAGTTACAAACTCAACGCCATGGCAGGACACAAGTTGAAAACTCGCACCAGTGGGAGAAGATACGGTAAGCAGTAGCAATAGAAGTATAGCAGAGGCAGTCAGCAGTTAAAGGAATAAGCATTAGCCAGAAATGCTGTAAATATAAAACACTAAAGTTTTACTTGCGTTTAAGCCATAAGTTTGCATTATTGCAAACTGTATAACACACATGCATCAATCAGCAGCCATAGCGACCATACATTCTCTGCCAAATTCTCTTGGCATGGCGCTGCTGTTTACTACTTATTCTTATTGCCTGAGCGTTTATAGCTATTGCAGCTATTATCATCGCTATTACCGCATCCGCAGCTAAGGCAACCACCCAACTACAATTTTGTAAACGGAGATGAGTCTCCCACCCTAGGTGAACCTGTCTAAGCAGCGGCTCAAGCCCCTGCTTTTTTCTTTTTATATCAATTTCAAAAAAACTCAAACTATATACCCATGAACCTGAAGCAAAACTACAGCACCTACACCGAAGAAAACCACCAGGTATGGACTATTCTTTTTGATCGTCAGATCGAGAATTTGCCTGACAAGGCTATTCCGGAATTTATGGATGGATTGAAAAAAGTAGGCTTCACCCGGGAGCGCATTCCTAACTTTGATGAAGTAAACCAGCGTATCAAGCCGCTTACAGGCTTTGAAGTAGTGGCTGCTCCTGGCATAGTAGATGACGCGCTCTTTTTTAAGCTGATCGCTAACAAGCAGTTTCCCGCCACTGTCTGGATCCGACGTGTGGACCAGCTGGATTACCTGGAGGAGCCAGATATGTTCCATGATGTGTTTGGCCACGTACCGCTGCTCACTATACCCGTCTACTGCGATTTTCTGGCGCAGCTTTCTGCCATGGCACTAAAGCATATTGACAGGCCGGACATTGTGGACCGCCTGACACGCATCTACTGGTACACGATTGAGTTTGGCTTGTTCAGGAAACCTGGAGATAAAGCCAAGATATACGGGGCAGGCATACTTTCATCGGTTGGCGAAAGCAAGCTATCTGTATCAGAGGAAAGTGTGAAGTATGATTTTGACGTACAGCACATCCTGGACACTTCTTACATCAAAGAGACCTTCCAGAGCCAGTACTTTTGTATTGAAAGTTTTGAGCAGCTGCTGCATAGCCTACCTGCACTAAGCGTGGCCATTGAGAAACTTCGTGAGGAGTCTGTAGTATCCTAAAACATTTTAAAGAAAAGCCCATGGCTTGTGCACAACACACAGGCCATGGGCTTTTTACAATTACTTCACCTTGTTGCTTTTAGTTTGTGAGTGCGTGACTAATTTGGAAACCTAGCTTACTTGGTTTAGCTAAATGCGTATTCTCCAGCTTTTGCTTATAGGTAATTCGTTCAATATCGCTTACATCCTGCCCCATCAGGTCATTATTTACAGAGGCAACCATAGCGCTTTCAATAATTATCCGAAGTACTTTATCGCTTATGTTATTTTGCGAAAAGTCGGACACCTTTTCAAGCGGCAGGTCTAGTTGCTTCACTCCTTCGATACAATACTGCTTATCTATATTCACAAGCATTCGGCCTATTAAGTAGCCCGGATCATCCAAACGGTTATACTTAATGGTATCTGCCATAAAATTATAAGCCATGATGTTTCCGAAGAATCTTCTCCTGAAATCCTCCTCCACGTACTCGCTACGCATAATTTCATAATCATCTGGAAATGTAATGATATTAGTGTGCATCACGAATACCAGCAAATCGCCGGAAAACTTTATCTGAAACTCATGCTCGCTCACGTTCCGATACTCAATAATCACATTAGCATCCTGCTGCGTAACACGTTCCGTTAACTCATCCACCAGTTCTTTCGCAATCTCTTTCATGCGCTCAAACGTCGCCACAGTATTGCGGTAGATCACCTGCTTTGTCTTAGACTTATGGTGTAGGCCGTTAATTATATCATCCAGTTTATCTTCCATATCTTATATACACTGTTAATTACTATTTCAGATTATGTTTTTACCGCGTATAGCCTTAGTTTGTTCTCTATAGCTACCATACACTCACTACCAGAACAGTAACTTCAACAGATCGTTTAGTCTATTTTATCTTCTTTGTAGTTGTTATACGAGGGAGGTGGCGTTAACTGCGCCTGTTCCTGATGCTGGACCTTAAACGCTATCTGCCGCACTCCAGGTTTAGCGTCTCCATTGCGCAAAAGCATCTCCTGCGCCTGGGGTTGTGCAAAAACCTCCGGTATAGTATAAATAGCTCCGGCAGGCACGTGTTGTGCTTGTAGTTGCTGCAAAAGTCCTTCCCTATCCTGCTGGCCAATAAGTTGAGACAGCCGCTCATTTACCTCCTGCCGGTGCTGCACACGGCTATAGTTGGTTGCATATGCAGGAATAGCTGCCATACCTTCAGCACCAAGTATAGTACAGAGCTTCCTGAACTGCCGGTCGTCGCCGATAGCCAAAACCAACTGCTTGCCACACTTACAAGTATAAACCGAGCCGTAAGGGACAATATTAGGGTGATCGGAGCCCATGCGCTTTGGCTCCTGGCCAGCTACCAGATAATTCGTTGCCTGATTAGCCAATGCCGATACGGCTGCCTGCAGTAGCGATACTTCCACCAACTGCCCCTCTCCTGTTCGCTCCCGCCGCAGCAAAGCTACCAGCAGGCCTTCTTTTAGCTGGTGGGCAGTCAGGATATCCATTAGGGCAACTGGCATTTTTACAGGGCCGCCTCCGGGCTCACCATTCAGGTACATAAAACCACTCTCTGCCTGCACCACCGCATCATACCCCGCCCTATCATCGGCAGCACCATAGCCTGTAATGTGGCCGTAGATCAACCGTGGGTTTATACTTCTGAGTGTCTCGTAGTCTACTGCCAGTTTTTCTGCATCCCCAGGCTTATAACTTGCTATCACCACATCCGCCTGCTGCACCAACTTATAAAGTTGCTGTAGCTCTTCTTTCTCTTTAAAGTTGAGAGCCAGAGACTTTTTCCCCCAGTTTGCAGCGCAAAAATAGGCGGGAATATCGGTGTCAGCTGGCTCTGTTGTTAGCTTCCAGTTGCGGGTAACATCTCCATTGGTGGCAGCATTTTCTATTTTCAGCACGTTTGCACCCAACTCAGCAAAAAACTGCCCTACACTTGGCCCCGCCAGCACACTTGCCAACTCCAGCACCAGCATATCTTTAAAAATCGGGTTCTCCATCTTTTATCCTAACCTACTTATTTCGTTTGATTTATACTTGTTTAAACTCTGAGAGCATATACTATCGCTAAGTTATTTACTAGTTAAAGCTAATGAAAAAGCCACTAACCGTCGCAGGCTAGTGGCTTTCTGTTTTATGAGCGGCTGCTACTCCAGTTCAGCCATTACTTCTTCGCTTAACTCCAGGTTGTGGTATACTTGCTGCACATCGTCGTCATCTTCCAGAGCGTCTATCAGCTTGAGTAACTTCCGCACAGCCTCCGGATCCTCTACTTCTACTGTGGTTTGAGGCAAACGCTGTAGTTCGGCACTTTCTAAGTCAAGATTCAGATCTTCAACTTTTTTCTGCAGCGCACCAAAGTCTTCCATGGCACTGTAAATAGTGATGTATTCCTCCTCGAATTCCACCTCTTCGGCACCGCCATCGGCTAACTCTAGCAGCAGTTCATCCTCTTCAATTGGCTGCTCAGGATTACGCTTTGCTACAAAAACTCCTTTTCTATCAAACAAGTATTCTACTGAGCCACTAACGCCCAGGCTACCGCCGCTTTTGTTAAAGATGGTGCGCAGGTTCTGTACTGTCCTGTTGATATTATCTGTAAGGCACTCTACAAACACGGCTACTCCATTAGGCCCATAGCCTTCATAGCTTACTTCCGTATAATCGCCGGCATCACTTCCCTCTCCTTTCTTAACGGCACGCTCAATATTATCCTTGGGCATGTTGGCGGCCTTGCTAGCCTGTATGGCAAGGCGCAAGCGTGGGTTACCGTCTGGGTCGGCACCGCCACCCTCTTTCACGGCTACCGTAATTTCTTTGATAAGCTTGGTGAATATTTTGGAGCGCTTGGCATCGAGTGCGCCCTTTTTACGCTTTATGGTTGACCACTTACTGTGTCCTGACATAAACTAGACTGTTTTTTTATACCTCAAACGAAATAAATTAGCTTTAGTAACATTACAAAATAACTCAATATACCCTATAGACACAAAAAGAGCGGCCTCGCTTTTGGCGGGGCCGCTCTTTTCAGTGGGGTCTTCTATCTAAGCTGCTAAAAATTAAAGCAGGATAAAGATCGCATTCACAATGTTAAGGCCTAAAAGAAGGTAAAAGTTAGGCGATTTTTTGATTGCTTTTTTCATGATGGTATATATGTGATATTATA
>NZ_JBHTLD010000220.1:0-7872 GCF_042678745.1 Pontibacter rugosus
GATGTAATTGTTATACTTAGCAAATTGTCTTTAAAAAAAGAATACAGATGGCAAGAAAGCTGGATGTACTGGTATGTGAATTATGCGAGCGGGAAGTACAGAGTCTATCACGGCACCACCTGGTGCCAAGAGAGGAAGGAGGGCGCTATGGTGCAACCGCCGAATTGTGTCAGCCCTGCCACAGCACCCTTCATCTAACGTTCAACAACCGCGAATTGGCAATCCTGTATAACAGCATTCCAGCTCTGAGGCAGGCAGAGCCTCTACAGAAATACCTGAATTGGGTTAAAAGCAAGCGCATTGAAAAAATAGCTAACCGTAGGGGGAAAAAGCGTTGACGCCTGCTTTATACTTAATGCCTAAGTATAAACAACTGCTGGTGTACCAACAAAGCACCTGTTTGCCCTGTAATGTATGATTTAGTTGCAGTTTATGCCACCGCTAAGCTTGCAAGTGGGGCTTAAGGGCAGCAAATACCTGATGTTGGTTCGCTTATTTAGTACCTCGAAGGGTTAAAATCATCTCCATCTTATGCTGGTGTAGCTTCTCCTCCAGGCCTGCCGGGTAGCTATGCGGATTGACATAGCGGCGTATACTTTCGTGTAGTCGGCTTATTTCCTGTTTGGTGTTAGACTTAATACTTTGTAGATCAGGTAAAGTATAAACCAATTTCCCTTTTGTGAACACGGAAATCAACAGATCCCGGTAAGCGGTATCAGAGGTGATTGACTTGCGGCGGGTGCTATCCAGTGGGTGCACAACCTGCACCTGGTCCGGCAACGGCTCCAACTCATTATAAATCATGTCAGCCAAGTTTCGTTCCTGATTGTAAAAGCGCCTTACCTGCAACATGCCGGGGTTTGATGTTTTTACAAGCTGTTCTGAAAGCTTGATTTTATACTTCCAGTCTCCTGTTTCTGCTTTGATGGCTGCCAATTTATAAACTCCACCCAGGGCTGGTTGGTCATAGGCTGTTATCATTTTGGTGCCAATGCCCCATACATCTATTTTAGCGCCTTCCTGCTTCAGGTGTGTTATCAGGTGTTCATCCAGATCGTTGCTGGCTACAATGCTGGTTTGTGCAAAGCCTGCCTCATCTAATAACTTTCGTGCCTGTTGGCTTAAGTAGGTAAGGTCGCCGGAATCGAGGCGGATGCCACCAAAAACAAACCCTTGCGGCTGTAGCTTTTTTGCTACCTCTATGCCTTTTTTTACACCCTCCACGGTATCGTAGGTGTCCACCAGGAAAACAGTATCTTTCGGAAAAGCTTGCCCATAGGCTTCAAAGGCTTCTTCTTCAGAGTCAAAAGCCTGTACCCAGCTGTGTGCATGCGTACCACGAACGGGTATATCATACAGTTGGCCTGCCAAAAGGTTTGATGTAGCATCGGCTCCTCCTATATAGGCAGCGCGTGTAGCTGATAAAGCACCATCTATACCTTGTGCACGGCGCATACCAAACTCTATCACCTGGTCGCCTTTGGCCGCTTCTTTTATACGTGCTGCTTTGGTAGCGATTAAAGTTTCGAAGTTTATTATGTTGAGTAGTGGGGTCTCGATGAGCTGTGCCTGTAACAACGGGCCTCTCACCCTGATCAGGGGCTCGCTTGGGAAAACAACCGTACCTTCAGGTATAGCGTCTACATCGCAGCTAAATTCCATCTGCCGCAAATAGTCTAAAAATGCTGTTTCGAAAAGAGGCTGCCCCTGACTGCCCTTCAGGCTGCCAAGGTATAAAAGGTCATCATCAGTAAACGTAAGCTGCTGTAGGTATTGCACAGCATGTTCTAGTCCTGCTGCCACAGTATAACCTCCCTCAAAAGGATGCTTACGAAAGTATAAATGAAACACAGACTCGCGTTCGGCCATGCCATTTCTCCAGTAGCCATAAGCCATAGTTAGCTGGTACAGGTCGGTGTGCAGTGCAAGGGATGTGCGGTAAATATCTTGTAGCGCCATGGGCGTGTGTAGGTTGATTCTGGTGGAAAGTTAAGAAGTATACATAACAATATCGAAAAGGATACAAAGTGAATCATTTCAGCAGTAAAGTCAGCGTGTAAATAAAAACTTGCAGGTTGCTGGATGTATCTGCAAATTTGAGCTATGCAGAAGAGAAAGTTTATTCCGTTTTCAGAGGTAAAACACCAAAAAGCCATTGTAGTGGATAGCGCACATCCAAATGGAGTATTGTTATCGCACTGGCGAGGAACTCCAACTCCTGAGGCGATACAAGATGATACAAGTGCTGCCATTGTTTTAAATGCGCTCCGCTTAAACCTGCCAGAACTAGGTGTGGCTAATGTAACGGCTAACCATTTTGATATAGATGGTTTTGTAGGTGTATGGGCTTTGTTAAATCCTGAACTAGCGCTGGAAAACGAAGAATTGCTTCGGCAGATGGCTATTATCGGAGATTTCCGGGAGCTGGACCTAAACCACCCGCTCGCTGGGGAAGCACTGAAGCTTGTATGCTGGATTAATGCGAAGGAGCGCGCCTTGTTCTATAAACCATTCGAAGCAGATACGATGGAAGAGAAGGAGGCTGCACAGTGTGTGCAGAAGTTTAACTACTTCTTGCGTGAGTTTGGTACAGTGCTTGGGAATCCTGATTGGGAAAAAGGTGCCTGGGAAGATGAAGTAGCCAGCGTGCTTTTAGGGTATCGGGATGTTTACAAACCAGATACGATGCTAACAAGATACCCGGAAATTGGGTTAGTTATTGTTGAAACGCCCCACCCAGTGCATTACTACGCCTTATTTAGTCGCACACAGGGCTTTGATATTGTTCTGTCGTGCTACCAAGGCAATAAGTATGAGCTGGAGTATAAGTATACTACCTGGGTTGATATTGCATCGAGACCTACTTTGCCTCGCATAAGTATGGCGCCACTTGCGGCACGCTTAAACGAGCTGGAGAACTCCGGCCGACGTTGGACCTTTGACGCCATCACTGAAACAGGGCCTCTTTTACGCCTGCAAGGAGAAGATCTAACCCGAACAGAAGCTTATGAAAGCCCAACAGAAAGGGAAATTTATACTTCTTCTATTCCTGTGCAAGTGCTGAAAGAGCAGGTGGTTTCCTTTTTTGATGCGTCTTACAAAGGTATTGAACGTAAGTATAAGTGGACATGGAAGGAAGTGAAAGAGTTGAATAGTGGTAGTGGTAAATAGCTATATTTCAGTTGTTAATGGCATTAGTTAGCAAATGGCATAGTCCCAGCTATGGTAAAGGGGTGCTATATAGTAACATCTAACAGCTGGTATCATAAATATTTCTTCAGAAGAAGAGTTTTTATGTTCATACAGAGTTTTTTTCCTATTTCTTTTGCTGGTTCCCGTATACATAGCGGAATAGTGATATAGACACTAAACGCAACAACAACTACAAACTAGCAAAATGAGGAAAATAATATGTCCAACTGACTTTTCCGATACTTCGGTAAAGGCAGTAAAGTATGCTGTTTATATAGCACAGCATGCTGGAGCGCATCTTACGCTAATGCATGTGGTGCACTTACCTATTGTTGATACATCAGAAACAGCACTGGTTGCGAATGAACTGCTGGGGGAGCAGACATTGGATGCAGCCGAAAAGCTAAAAGCTATGGTAATGCACCTGGAGGGGATACATGGTGCAAATCGGGATGGAGGCTTTACCTGTGATTATGTGGTAAAAGAGGCCTTGCTGACAGATGTTACAGAACAGCTGACTTCAAAAGAAGGGTATGATCTGGTGGTGATGGGTACTACAGGCAGCGATAGCAAATTAGAAGAAATCCTGATAGGGAGCAATACGGAAGCCGTCATAGAGGAGGTGAAATGCCCTGTGCTTTCCATACCTGAAAATGCTCCCGAGCCAAAGCTAGACCGCATTATATACGCTTCCGACTATAGCGAGGAAGACCGCAATGCCCTAAGGCAGGTGGTGGAGCTAGGTAGTTTTTTCGGAGCCGAGATAGATGTAGTCCATGTGGTGAAAGAGGACGAGAAGATGGATGGAGAAGAAGTAGAAACCTTTTGGAAGGATTTACAAACCCTGTTTCCGAATGTGCCTCTTTCTTTTCAGGAGATTAGAAATAAGCACCGTGATGATGGACTTAAAAAGTACTATAACCAGGTAGGAGGGGATGTAATGGCGATAGTGCGGAGAAAGAAGGGGTTCCTGAAGAGCATCTTTACTCAAAGCCTGGCAGAACGTATGACGTATCAGGCAGATATACCGTTACTGGTGCTGCACGGTGTTAAATAAAAGAGCGCAGGCCCTACCCAAAGTAGGGCCTGCGCTCTTTTATTGCCCTAAAGCCCGAACAGCATTTTCATCAAATATGTGATCTAGTTCTTTGCTACATTCCGGACAGTTATAACGGCCGTATTCTTCAATGGCTTTAGGTAATAACAGGTTTCTGAAGTTGCCTTTACCTTTGCATTGCACTAAGATAGGGCAATCGTGTTTCAGGTGGAAGATATCTGAAACGCCATCTTCGCAAATCCAGACACGTTTGTTAGAAAGTTCTTTCGGGATAAAGAAAAACGTTGGCGCAGGCCTTTTTTCGTTAACTGCAGCTGTTGTTTCAGAAGCATCATTTTCAGGGGCGGCAACGGTAGCAGTTTCTTCCTGGCTCTCTTGCTGCTGGCATGCTACAGAGATAGAAAGGAGCAAAAGAAGAAAAGCTGCTTTGATCAGGTAAAGTGGTTTCATTCTATTAGTAATCAATAGTATCAGGTACAAAGAGGCAATATAAGGTATAGTTTACTATTTAGCGGCTGCAGGTTTTATCTACGCGACGCTGATACTCCCGAATAGCAGTGGCCTCTGTCGTTTTTATAACTTCTTCTTTACAGCGCTTCAACACATAGCAGTCGGCTGTAAGGTGATAAACGCCAGAGCCGGTACTGTTACACAAATAAACAGTACGTTTTGTCGCCCCTGCTGGTATAGGTGCAGTAGAGCTTCCTGTTGATTTTTTTTCTTTACGATAATCCCATGGAGCAACAGGATTGGCGTCCTGCCATAAGCCTCGCTTAAATCTCCTGGCATCAGCTTCAGCATTTGCCAGGTTTTTATCATTGGAGTAGGCTTTATAGTGCCAGGCATAGCCATTTTTGACAAGCTCTTCGTTCAAACTGCGCCCATCTGGAAGTAGGATGGTACCAACTGTGCGGCCATACCTGTCTTTGTTTTCTACAATCAAACGTACATGTTTATCAAATACAAGGTCTGAGGTAAATTGCTTCGCTTTCTGGCCGTACGCCTGTGTTTTCTCCGGTGTATCAACGCCATAAAGACGGACTGTTACCGGTTGACCGTTCTGTAACAACTCGATAGTATCGCCATCCTTTATTCCTATTACCTTGTCGCCGGAAGTAGCTGTTTGTCCGTTTCTCTCAGTTTCCGCTGTAGCTGCTCTTTCTTCTTCCGCTATGGCAGGTTGTTCTGTCTCTGTGTAGGCAGTGCTGGAGTCTGTTTCGTTTAATCTTTCAAGAATAGCCTCCTGGCGTTCCCGAAACTGTTCCTGACCTTCCCGATGATCGCTCTGGCAGGCACTAATGCCGAGGAATAACAAAACTAGGTAGCTGTACTGTTTCATGGTAGTAGGAGAAGCGTTGGTGTGGTGCTCAGGTAGTGTTGTGCCTGTAGCTGGTGCAAAAATATACTTATACTTTGCTAACTACAAGCCAAATCTGATTCTTGCCGAATGGCCGGCTAGCAGCTAGTAAAAGTTTACTTTAGCGCATGCTGTTACAGACTTACTTCTAAAGTAAAGTATAACTACTATCAGAAGATAGTAGTACGGTTTCTGAAAACATCAAGCAATAACAAGCAGCTTTTGCTTCTTTGTTTTTACTAGTGTATCTGCTGCGGGCAGAGAGAAGGTGAAGGTGCTTCCTTGGCCAGGGCTGCTGCTGGCTCCTATAGAGCCACCGTTCTGCTCTACAAAATATTTGCAAAGGTGCAGGCCCAATCCACTCCCTTTCTCATTGGCTGTTCCGCGGCTACTGGTATTTGATCCGCTGAAAAGCCCTTCCAAACGTTCTGGTGCCATGCCAATACCTGTATCCTGTACCGAAATTGCTGTGAAACCTGATTCGCTCCAGCCACTGATGACGATGGAGTCTCCGCGTTTGCAAAACTTGATGGCATTTGAAATCAGGTTGCGTACTACCAGGCTCACCATTTCTCTATCAGCATGAAGGTGTAGTTCCTGCTCTAAATGGCAAGACAAGGTTACCTTTTTTTGCTCTGCCTGTGGTTGTAAAAGCAATAGATTCTGGCTAACAAGCTCCTGTACCTCTAGTGTTTCAGGCCTAACCAAAAGCCCTTGCATCTGCGCTTTTGCCCAAAGCAGCAGATTATCCAACAGCCAAAGAGAATTTTGCTGACTGGCCTCAAGAGAAGCCATAAATACACGCATTTTGTCTTCAGGCACAGAGCCTTTGGCTGCTATTTGCAATAAACCTTTCAGTGAAACAAGCGGCCCTTTCAGATCATGAGCGATAACAGAGAAAAGCCGGTCTTTTACAGCATTAAGTTTCTCCAGTTCTTCTTTTTGACTCTGCAGCAGCGATGCCTGTGCTGCTAATTGCTCCTTTTGCCTCGTAAGCATATCGGAGTGACGCTGTATATCTGCATTGCCCTGTAAGAGCAATCCATTAATGCGCCGCAGGCGCTGTCTTCCTTTAAAGAAACCAATTGCTACCACACAAACAGTGAGCAGTGCGGCCACTGTAAGCATTTGCAGCGCATTTCTGCGCTGCAGGGCTTGTTGTTGTAGTTCTGCCTCTGCTTTAAGCAAAAGGTTTTCCTGCACTGCCTTCTCTTTCTCATACTTCAACTGGAGCTCCCCCATATGATGCTGTAATTCATCCAGCTGTACACTATCCTCATACTGGTTCTGGAGGGTTAGGTATTTGTGTGCGCTTTTATAATCATCCAGGTTCAGGTAAAGATGGTTGAGCTGTTCAGCTGCTATGGTAATTTCGTCTTTAGAGTTAAGCTTTTGGACTAGCTGCAGGTTTTCAAGGGCATAAGGCAGTGCCAGGTCTGATCTTTTCCCTGCCATATATGCCTCAGCCATAGCGTTGAGAGAATAAGCCTCATCTACTGTATTGCCACTTTCACGAGCAATTTTAAGTGCTTTGTTATGGTATGTCAGTGCTTTTTCCCATTCTCCCTTTTCGGAATAAATCAGCCCGATGTTATTTAAGCTGATCAGCATGCCATTCAGATCGTTGTTATTTTTCTCTAGTTCGAGTCCCCGCTGAATATAGTCCAGTGCCTTGTCCAAGTTTCGCTGCTGCTGGTACACGCTTCCAAGGTTACCCAGAGCCATTGCTACTGACGGGGTATCATGCATGGCTCTAGCAATGTCCATTGATTTTTTATAAAGCTCAATGGACTTCTCAAAATTTGATTGAGTTGCGTAGATAGAAGCTAAATTGTTGTAACTGGCGCTTATGCCTGCAGAATCGCCTATTGCTTCACGGATGCGAAGCGATTTAAAGTAGTAATTGGATGCTTTGCTATAGTCACCGTACATATCATGGGCAACACCAATGTTATTATAAGCAAGCGCAATTCCTTTTTTATCATTAAGTTTCAAAGCAAGCGCTAGTGCTTCGTTGCCATAAGCTAGAGAGGAGCTAAAAGATGTGTTCCAAAACTGTTTACTAAGATCACACAATAAGATTACTCTCTTACTAGGATCTGTGGTTGTTTCTAACTGAGCCTTTAGTTTTGCAATTTTATCAGGCTGTGCAGTAGCATTATTGCAAAATAATATAATGCTGAATAATAGCAGAATGTATTTCATCTACAATGGATTACCTTCAAATATAGTAATTATATATATTATTTGCTATGTAATGCTGCTT
>NZ_JBHTLD010000221.1:0-7725 GCF_042678745.1 Pontibacter rugosus
CAGGATTGTTCTATATAACTGTTTTTTTGTAGTAGTAGCACTTTATACTTATAAACCTAAACAAGATTTGCTAGTATGCCGCTTGAGCTTAAATATAGTTCTGATTTCTACCGCATTGAGGAAGATACTAGCAGAAGCCTGCTGCAAACGGAGTGGCTTAGGCCAGTGCAAATGCACGAAATGGTAACGGGTGGTACGATGCTGTATGAAGTGCTGTCACAAACTGGCGCTACCTTGGTCGTTGCCGATGCATCGAAGCTAACGAACCTCTCAACGGAGACAAAAGAATGGATGTCATCTAAATTTTATGAACTCCTTTCAAAAACACAGCTTAAAAAGTTAGCAAGGGTTGTTCCCGAAGCTTTGTTTTCAAGGTTGGCATTGGAATCTGTGGTGACCAGAGCAGAGGCAATTGGTGTCACTAAATTTAATGTCTGTAATTTTACAGATCCTCAAAAGGCCCTTGATTGGCTCTTTAAGTAGCTGTATCCTATTTGTTGATATTTTAGATTATTTGTCTTTTTTTCAACGGTAGTTATCCTCCTTTTTTTAATTTACCTGTACGACAATTTGCTCGTGTAATCACTAACGATACGTAGCGCCCTGGAGCAGTTAGTTTACCTCAAAAAGGATATTAAAAGGCCTTTTAAGCTAACTAATATTACTTTAGTTCTGCTAAGCGGAATTTCACCAAAAAGACCCGCTTTTTAATTTTTAAGAGTGGGTCTTTTTGGTGAAAACAATATTAACCATTAGTGGAGGGCTAGGGGTGGGTGAAGCGAAATTTAGTTCACATACTTATAGCACTTGCCTAAAAAATCAGATAGCCCATACCACTCATTGGCAAGAATAATTTTCCTAAAGGGATATACCCTCTACTTTAACTTTCTCCTCTATTACCCTATGATATTCCTTTTAGTGTCTTTTATAAATTTAATAGCGATTGTAGATAAGAATAAAGTACTGCTGCCACCTAGCATTATGCATGAGCATATCGCGCGCAAAAAATGATACTATCGATAAAGAAATTTTTTTGATGCAGTATGGGGTGTATTAATTGTCTGAAAAACAGGGCTTTATTTGAGCCGCTTCTAAGTTTATATTGACCTTTACTATAAACTTTCTGGACTATATAAAGGAAGTGAGCTTAATATATATTAAATTGGTTTTATCTTCCGCTGCCTGTCTGGTATAAAGTAAACCTGAAGTAGAGGTAAAGACTCAAGGTAGAATAGCAGCTTGAATATGAATATCCAACTCTAAGGGAGCAAATGGAGTGTCTTGTAGAGTATACATGTAGACAGAGGTCATTGCTGCGATAGAGGAACATTAGCCCGAAAACAAACTTATAGCAGGCCGTCGGGAAACCGTGCTCCTGCTACTTATTGTATGAAAACGAATAACATTTCTGCACTTAAGGCTTCTCTGAGCCTGATCCTGTTGCTTTTTTTGGGGAACTGCTTTGCTGGCACCAAGCACTTTGTTGCCACTGCTGATACCACTGACCTCAAGCTAAAATGCACTTATAGGTTAACCTACCAACCTGATTCTACAGACAGCAGGAGCCTTTTAACGGAAGATATGCTGCTGTATATAGGTGATAGCTTTTCTGAATTTCAGAGCTTGAATAATTCTTTGTTGGATTCGGTAGTTGTTGATCTTGAACAAAAGGGAGGTATGGAGTACCTTCAGAAAAATGGTATTGATGCTTCAGTTCTGCCTAAAACTAAATTCAAATATAAAATCTATAAGAACTATCCTAAAGGGGAAATAACGGTGGTTGATAAAATCCTGACTGAAAAGTATAGATACGCCGAACCGAAAAACCTCTTTGATTGGAAGATAAGTCCGGAGAAGGCGACCATAGCAGGCTACAACTGCCAGAAAGCAACCACTGAATTTGGCGGAAGGAAGTATGAGGCATGGTTCACCAGCGAATTACCCATCAGCGAAGGGCCATATAAATTCAATGGCTTACCTGGCCTTATAGTGAAGGTAAATGACATGGAAAAGCATTACACGTTTGAGCTGATCAGTCTGAAGCAACCTAAAGAAGCTGCCAAGGTTATTTTCCCAAGTGACCGACTCATTACCACCACCAAAATAGAGTTTAACAAAGGCCTGAAAGACTTTAATGATAACATGGTGGCCAGGTTAGGGTTGAATGCTTCGGAAGAAGTTAACAGAAGAGCTAAGGAAAGGGCAAAGAAGCGCAATAACCCTATTGAGTTAGCTGAATAAGCAATCCGATAGAAGTTGCAGCATGCAGGATAAAGATAAGCTACAAAGTATAAACTGTTTCATTCGTGTGTGCTGATGGAAATGCTTATTAGTGTTGTAAGATGTAATTAACAAAGGATGTTGGAGAATACCTGGGGACTAAAATATGCTCTGCCGTTTATCCTGCTTTTGTTTGCTTATACTTTGCAGGCGCAGACCAACATAACCGGAACAGTAGCAGATACTAAAGGGAAGGCGCTTGAGGGAATAGCGGTGACAGTAGTAGCTAGAGACAGTAACACCACGCTTGCATATGCCATCTCTGGTGCTGACGGTGCTTTTTCTGCGGCATTAAGCTCCTCGCTCGATTCCTTGAAATTAGTTGCCCGTGCGTTGAGCTATGGCGAGCAGGTGTTTGTTGTTCCCAACAAAAGCCAACGTATAGATTTCCGGCTGCAGCCACAGCAAATAACGCTAAAGGAGGTGTCGGTTAGAGCCAATCCCATTACCAGAAGCAACGATACTATAAGCTATTCCGTGGCGGCCTTTACCGATAAGAAAGACAGAGCGATTGCCGATGTACTGAAAAAGCTGCCAGGCATTGAAGTAGAAAACAGTGGCAGGATTCTTTACGAAGGTAAACCTATTCAGAAATTCTACATCGAAGGCCTTGATCTGCTGGAGGGAAAGTATAACCTAGCCAGTAACAACCTGCCTGCCGGAGCGGTAACGTCTGTGCAGGTGCTGGAAAACCATCAGCCGGTCCGTGTGCTGGATAGCTTGGTTGCTTCCTACAGCACTTCTTTAAATATCAAGCTTAAAAATAAAGTGACCACTACAGGGGCCGCAGATGTAGGGGCTGGGTCAGGCCATTCTCCCGTTCTCTGGCGTGCAAATCTCACGCCGATGCTATTTACCCAGAAGCAACAAATGCTTATCTCTTACCAGGCTAATAATTCAGGAGACGATGTGGCGGCTGACTTAAAAACACTGACCGTGGACGAACTACAGGATCAGGCTGAAAGCAGCACCAGCAAACAGAATTTGCTTCGCATTCAGGAAATGTCTCCTCCGCAGTTTTCAAGCAATCGGTACCTATTCAATAATGCTCATCTTGCCAGTGCTAACTACCTCCTGAAGCTTAAGCGGGATGTGCAGCTGCGTGTGAATGCCTCATACCTTCATGATTCTCAAAAGCAGGAGGGAGAGACGCAAAGTATCTTTTACTTTCCAAACGATACAGTCCGCTTGTTTGAGACGAAAGACAACAGCCTTTTTTTCAATTCGGCACAGGCTAACTTCACTTTGCTGAAAAACACAAAGAGTAATTACCTGGAAAACAACCTGAAGCTGAGTGCCTACCGCGATTCGCAAAGAGGTCTTATTGGTACAGCCGGGCGTACAGTAGCACAGCACCTGCATAATCCATACTATACTTTATCAAACAAGTTCGAAGCTATTCAGCCTGTTGGACGACAATTAGTATCATTTTCATCTACGGTGGCCTACAACAGTACACCGCAGCGCCTTCAGGTGAGCCCGGGCCAATTTGAAGAGCTTTTGAATAAGGGCGCAACCTATGACGAACTGGAGCAGCAAGTAGATTTAAGCTCCTTTTATACGCATCAGGCTGTCAGCATTACCAAAGGTATAAAACAATGGACGTTTACGCCGCAATTTGGATTTCAGGTGCAAAACCAGAAGCTGGAGTCAGAGTTGGTAAAAGTACAGCACCAGGACGAGACAGCGCAGGAAAGGCTTTTCCAGAACAACCTGGATTGGGAGAGCCGTAAATATTATGGGCAGCTGGATGTAAGGTATAAAGCGAAGTATTGGGAGATGACCGCTAAACTTCCGCTCGGCCTCCAAAGTTTTGAGTTTCAAGATAAGCCCCTAAACAGAAAACACGAAGTAAACAGGCTTATTACAGAGCCGCACCTATCCCTAAAGTATGATGTTACACCACTTTGGCGTGCCAGGGCATCGGTACAGGTTGCCAACCAGTTTGGAAATATTGAGCAGATGAATTATGCTTATATTCTTAGAGATTACCGCCATCTACAACTAAATAATTCCCCTCTACAGGAAAGGCTACTGCAGCGTTATACATTAGGTCTTTCTTATAAAAATGCTCTAACATCTTTTTTCTCTAACCTAAGCTATTCGTTCAGCACCACCGAAAGCAACTTAATCTATCAAAACAACCTGCAGCAAAACGGTGCTTTAGTTGTTACTGCACTGGATTTTACCAGCACAGCCCTAAGCCATACTATAGGACTGCAAACCAGTAAATATTTCAGTGAACTGCAAACAACGCTAGCTGTAGGCACCAATCTATACCTCGATGAAAGAGAGCAGATATTAAATCAGGGATTAGCGAAAGTTCAGAACCAGAACCTGGCGTTTCATTTGAAAACAAATACAAGTATAACAGAGTGGCTAGGGGTAGATTACACATCTACAATCTCAACCCTTAAGAATATTGTTGAAGCTGGCGCGTCAAGACGTGCTACGCAGCAAGAGCATCATTTAAGTGCAAATATATACCCTGCGGATAGGCATTATATAGGTCTGACAACAGAACTTTACCACAACGACTTCTCAAAGCAAAATCCTTCTTCCTTCTTTGGGGACCTGCTTTATAGGTATACCTTTGAAAGAAAGAAGTTGGATATGGAGTTAAAGTGGGTGAATATTTCCAATGTGTCTGCCTATACTTATAGCTATAACGATGCCTTCACGTTTGTGCAAAGTACATACCGGCTGCGTCCTTCTCAGCTACTGCTATCTTTCAGGTTTTCATTATAGCAGTCAACTAGATAAAGTGTGAGCCGCAGTTCCTGACCAATTATGTAAGGAGGCAAGCTACGGGAGTATGGCAGTGCCTTTACTTTACTTTACTGTTTTACCTTAACCCTTGTCTCTGGCAGCACTTCATGGGTTCGGTATAGCCATGTTTGTAGATAATTTCAAGTATAAATTTATACTTGAAAAATAGATGTTGGATGGGTGCTTAATAATTCTGCTCTAGTTCTGGTAGCAGCATTGGTGCCAGCTTATCGTTCCTCTTGATGGCTTCTTTTGCCCAAAATTTAGCCTCTTCAATGTTGCCTTTTGCCTCATATACTACTGCTAAGTTATAAGCAGCTCTGGCTGCATCTTTCTTATGGCTTCCTTCCGCCAGCGGCAGCAGCAGGCTTATAGCTTTATCCCATTCTTTTGTAGCCATGCTGTAGGCAGCTTGTTGCAATTTTTTTGAGGAATAATAGGAGCGTGCAAAAGTTCTGGGTTGTGGAGATAAGCGCAGCCAATAGTCGTTTCCGGTCAGCCAGGCCAAATCATTCACATCGGGTCCAGCGTTGGCCATTGATGGGCCAATAGCAAGCAATCCACTAAATACAGGTCGCGACTGATAATGCTTGCTTTGTTCCAGCGTGATTTTATCCAGCACTGCTCCGGTACTGTCATGGAGAGACCAGCTTGATCTGGCTATGAGCGTGTAGTGGGCTGTTTTAGAAACATCTCCATTTTCCTCCTCATATCTTTCCGTTTCCTGGTCCAGAAACGTGGTAAAATGATCCAGGGAAAGCAGCAGGTGATAAGGGTGCCTTGCATGTAGCTCTCTTACCTGATTTGCTGTTAATGGCTCTTCGGTTGTAGTTACTCTGTAATTGCTTGTGTCAGCATAAACAAGCTCATACGTTTCGTCTTGCTGAATAGCATCAACCGCGCCGTAAAATGCTTCTTGGGCACCAGCCGCAAAAACAGCAATTTTCTTTTCCTTATTAAATGAAAGCAGCTCCGGGTTATACCTGTTTAGCACTACTACCTTCCATTGTTCGTTAGTTATACTTACCTCGGCAGGTTTTAGAGAGTCTATAAATAATTGCGATGTACAGGCAGTCTGTACTAGTAAGCAGTATAATACGAAAGCGATGATTCTCTTGCTCATATACTTTGAAGATGCTAAAAAAATGCACAGGTTGCACAGTTGCTCTAAAAAAAAGCCCCAACTCTACAGCTGGGGCTTCCTGAATTTTTTTGATCTTAACTGTTTCTACTCAATAGAGCTGAAGTCAAAATCTTCCAGATATTTAGTTGTGAAATCTCCTTCTTTGAAGCCTTTGTCATCCATCAGCTTCAGGTGGAATGGTACAGTAGTCTTGATGCCTTCAATCACAAATTCACTCAAAGCGCGCTTCATTTTCACCAAAGCCTCTTCACGCGTTTGCGCTGTAACAATCAGCTTCGCGATCATAGAGTCGTAATTTGGCGGAATGGTATAGCCTGAGTAAACGTGAGAATCTACTCGAACACCGTGGCCACCAGGTGTGTGTAGCGTAGTGATTTTACCTGGGCTAGGGCGGAAGCCGTTCTTCGGATCTTCCGCATTTATACGGCACTCGATGGCGTGCATCTTAGGGTAGTAGTTTTTGCCGGAAATCTTATGGCCTGCCGCTACCTTAATTTGCTCCTTGATCAAGTCGTAATCAATTACTTCTTCTGTAATCGGGTGCTCCACCTGGATACGCGTGTTCATCTCCATAAAGTAGAAGTCACGGTTTTTGTCCACCAGGAACTCAATAGTACCTACACCTTCGTAGTTAATGGCAGAAGCACCGGCAATAGCTGCCTGACCCATTTTCTCGCGTAGTTCATCTGTAATAAACGGAGAAGGAGTTTCTTCTACCAGTTTCTGATGACGTCGCTGAATAGAGCAGTCACGTTCAGATAAGTGTGCTACCTGACCGTGCTGGTCGCCGATTAACTGAATCTCGATGTGACGCGGCTCTACTACGAATTTCTCGAGGTAAATACCATCATTGCCAAAAGCTGCTTTCGCTTCTGTACGAGCATCGTTCCAGGCCTTTTCAAACTCAGAATCGTTGTTTACAATGCGCATACCACGGCCACCACCACCGGCTGTCGCTTTAAGTATAATCGGGTATTTAATTTTGTTGGCAATCTTCAAGCCTTCTTCCACAGACTTCAAAAGTCCGTCGGAACCAGGAATGGTAGGAACACCGGCTTTTTTCATGGTATCCTTGGCAGATGCCTTGTCACCCATCTGGTTGATCATCTCCGGAGAAGCACCGATGAATTTAATACCGTTTTCTGCACAGATACGGGAGAATTCAGCGTTTTCTGACAAAAAGCCGTAGCCCGGGTGAATAGCATCAGCATTAGTGATTTCTGCTGCCGCGATTATATTCGGAATTTTCAGGTAAGACTGTGCGCTCGGGGGAGGGCCAATACATACAGCCTCGTCAGCAAAGCGTACGTGTAAGCTCTCTTTATCGGCAGTAGAGTATACGGCTACCGTTTTGATACCCATCTCTTTACATGTGCGGATAATGCGTAACGCAATTTCGCCGCGGTTGGCGATCAATATCTTTTTAAACATGCTTTTCAAATTAGAAATTAGGAATTCAAAATTAGAAATGTCAGTGGAGCAGATGCACAGCATCTTCTTTTCTCCACGGTTGATTTATAATTTTAGATTTC
>NZ_JBHTLD010000222.1:0-7721 GCF_042678745.1 Pontibacter rugosus
TATACTTATGTACCTTATTTCTAACGTTGGTTTGAAACAGCTCCTTCTGCTCCCTTTTCTGCTTCTGGCTTTTGTAGCACAGGCACAGGAAGAACCAGAGTTTGAATTTGAATCAGACTCAACCAGCAATCGCTTTACAGCTCTTAATTCCCTTTACCTGGAGATCGGTAATAATTCTGATGTCTACTCCATCAACTACGATCGCATCGTTTACACGCATAATAGTTTTAAAGCTGCTGTACGTATAGGCTTTGGAACCAACATGTTTTTTCAGGAAAGTGAGCCGAAGGCTTATCCTGTTGTACCTGTAGAGGCAATAGGCATGATTGGCCGACAGCAAAAGCATTTAGAGTTTGGCCTGGGCTATACCAAGCGCTTTACAGATGAGCCTGATCTGTTACAAAACCTTTACTTTGCCAGACTTGGTTTTCGGTACCAGCAGCCGGACGGCGGCCTGCTGATAAGAGTGGCACTTACTCCATTTATATCTCCCGAAAACAAATCCGAAGCCTCTGGGTTTGCATTAGTACCACGATTTGGGTTGAGTATAGGACGCAGCTTCTAATTTGTCGAATAAGAGAACCGATGGACAAACAACGTTCGGTTCAAGTGTAGATAATTCGTAATATTACATCATACAAAAGCTAATCTCAACAAAATAAAAATGAAGAAAACCTTTATTGGAATCGCCCTTTCGGCTGCCCTTTTATTTGGTGCAAATAGCGTTCAGGCACAAGGTATCAAAATGCCAGCGCCAAGTCCGTCACAAAAACTAGAGCAAACAGTAGGACTTTCTACTGTAACAGTAGATTATTCCCGTCCTTCCATGAAAGGCCGTAAGATATTCGGAGATGGTGGTCTGGAAGCTTATGGTGATGTATGGCGTACAGGAGCCAATGCCTCTACAAAGATAAAATTCTCTGATGATGTGACGATTGAAGGCAATAGTATTCCAGCTGGCGAGTACGCTCTTTACACAATCCCCGGACAGGACGAGTGGACAGTGATCATTCATAAAAACACCAAGCACTGGGGTGACGGCGGAAAAGATTATAACCCTGCCGAGGATTTGGTTCGTTTCAAAGCTAAGGCTCAGAAAAACTCGCGCAAGGTGGAGTCTTTCACGATCAACTTTGCTAACCTGAAGCAGGATGCTGCAGACCTAGAACTGATGTGGGATGATGTAGTAGTGCCTTTCACCATCAAAACAGATGTTGATACCAAGGTAATGAGCCAGATACAGCAGCAGGTAATTAACGGTACTAACGTTACGCCTGGGTTATATGCGGCGGCGGCCAGCTATTACTTCGAAAACAACCGTGACCTGAAGCAGGCGCACGAGTGGATGAAGAAAGCCAATGCCACTGATCCTAAGTTCTGGAACGTACATACGCAAGCTAAGATTGAGGCAAAAATGAAAAACTATAAGGCAGCCATCAAAACTGCCGAAAAGTCTAAAGAACTGGCTAAAGCTGCCGACAACGCTGACTATGTTAGCCTGAACGACAAAGCTATTGCTGAGTGGAAAAAGGCAAAATAAAGCTATCTTTGCTTTAGCGTATAAAAAGCCTCCGGGGTATGCCTCCGGAGGCTTTTTTGTGTCACCTAAAAATCGATAACTGTTGGAAGAGAAGAAGCATTCAGAAGATCACCTGGGCCCCGCCCGGGAATACTGGTGGAACGATGATTACCTGGAGCTGCTGGCCGAGCGCCTGTATCTGCCGTACATTAACACGCTGGTTGATATTGGCTGTGGCAAAGGTATGATGGGCTTTAAGTTCTCGAAGTATATGCCAAGCGGCGGTAAGGTATATGGCGTGGATTATGAACCAGGCTACATTGCAGAAGCACGCCAACGGGCTCAGAGTGAGTTTGGCCACAACACCATCGACTATGAGTTTAAAGTAGGCAACGCCACCGAAATCCCTTTACCTGATAGTATAGCCGATGTTACCCTTTGCCAGACACTGCTGATACATGTAAAGAATCCACAGCGGGTTATTCAGGAGATGATCCGGGTAACGAAACCAGGTGGATGGGTGCTGGCGCTGGAACCAAACAACCTGGTGCCTAACCTGATGTTCGACCGCTACGGCGAGACGGACTATAATGTGGAAGCCATGCTGGAGGTGCTGGAGATAAAGCTCCGCATAGAGAAAGGCAAAAAGCAGCTGGGTGAAGGGTTTAATTCGCTAGGTGATGTTATTCCTGATCTTTTCATGAAGGCTGGCCTGAGGGATATAAAAGTATGGATTTCAGATAAGGCACTTTCCATCATTCCCCCTTATGATACCCAGGAAAAAATGCTGCGCGTAGAGCAAATGCTGCAGTGGGTAGAGTCTGAGGCGATGGGGTATGACTACCAAGACAACCTGAACTACTTTATGGCTGGTGGCGGCGATAAAGACAAGTTTGATGCTTACTGGCAGAAGCTGCTTTACAACAAGATCATGCTAAAGGAAAAGCTGCAGCGAGAGGAGTATGTTTCGGCAGGAGGAAGTTTAGTTTATATTGTTGCTGCGCAGAAGCCAAGGTAATGGTAGGTTATCATTAACATTGCTCCTGCTTTTGTCTCAGTTCAAGCCTTCGCTGGCGCGAGCGTTCGTTCGAGCCTTGACTGCCTCTGCAATACTTGCTTAGCCCCAGTTGCCCGCTGGCGCTAGCTTGCAGCTAGTGTCAATTATAGTGTAGAGCTTCCAGCTCTACTGGCTCGCAGAGCCATACCTGAAAAGCTCTGGCCATACTTCCAGAACATCTGTTGGCGCAACCTCAGCCAAGCTAACTTTTCTAACTACTGCCTATCCTCCAGCTCCCAAATACCCATTGTTTCACCTGTTGCTTTGGAGCGCTCACGGCTGGGGTAGGGGCCCTCTATTAGCTCCGCTGCGGGCTGCCCTAACGGGCACCGCAACATGCACAAGGCGCTCAACCTAAGGACTGGGAAAGTTTCAAATAGCCAGGCTCTTGCTCTTCTTCTAGCACTGGCAGTACCGCTACTCCCTTTCCTGTCTTTGGGCAGGAGAAAATATTCCCCTCCTTACACAAGAAAGGGCCGGGGTGATTCTGCGTCAGCTAAGGCACTGGCGGCATGTGCAGCTCTGCATAGTCCTTGGCTATGTTACACAACCTGCTTCTTCTCCCCGATCACCGCCTGAAGTATAAACCCAAACACAATCACACAAACACAGCCGATTACGTTGAACCAGAGGAAAGCGATGTCGGTGTAGAAATGGCAGTAAAGCACTACTGCTTCAGCAAGCAGAGCCGCAAAGAAAACTGCATTTCCTTTGATGCGCTTGAAATAAAACGCCACCAGGAATATACCCAGGATGGTACCGTAAAAGATAGAGCCAATAATATTTACAGCCTCAATCAGATTGTCTACCAGTGTGGCATAGGTAGCAAATATAATCGCCACCACGCCCCAGGCTACTGTAAAAAGCTTGGAAGCAACAAGGTAGTGCTTTGGACTCCCCTCCTGCTGCACAGAGCGCTTATAAATATCAATTACAGTGGTAGAAGCCAGTGCGTTCAGTTCTGAAGCAGTAGACGACATAGCCGCCGAGAAAATCACCGCCAACAGCAGCCCGACTAACCCAACCGGTAGGTATTTCATCACAAAGGAGATAAAGACGTAATCTGTGTCTTTTGTCTCTGTGCCAGGAACAGCTTTTTCAATCACATCTTTCACCTGCCCCCGTACTTGTTTACCAGCAGCCGTAAAAGCATTTACTTTAGTTTCTGCAGCAGCAATTGCGGCCTCGTCTTCGGCTTTTAGCGCAGAAACCAGCCCCTGTACAGCCACCTGCTTCTGTTCGAAAACTGAGGTATACGCTGCCTCCAGCCCCCGCAGCTCATCTGCATACTCGGTGGCGTATACTTTGTCTTTGGCAGCATCGTTGAAGAAGACCGGCGGCTGGTTAAACTGGTAAAAAACAAACACCATTACCCCGATGAACAGGATCAGAAACTGCATAGGTATCTTTAGCAGGCCATTAAACAGCAACCCGAGTCTGCTTTCGCTTAGAGATTTGCCGCCTAAGTAGCGTGCCACCTGGCTTTGGTCGGTACCAAAGTATGAGAGCGCCAGGAACAGGCCGCCGGTAATGCCCGACCAGAAATTGTAGCGGTCGTCCCAGCTCGTTTCCCAATCCCAGGAGAAATCCACCACATTCATTTTACCCATTTTGCCAGCCACGGCCACTGCGTCACCAAAGCTCACGTTCTCCGGCAGGTAACTCACCACCATAATTCCCGCTATAATCATCCCGCCCATCATTACAGCCATTTGCTGCTTCTGCGTAACGCTTACAGCTTTGGTGCCCCCCGACATAGTATAGAAAATCACCAGAACGCCAATCAGCAGGTTTGTTACCGTGAGGCTCCAACCCAGCATGGTAGAAAGTATAATAGCAGGCGCATAGATCGTGATTCCTGCGGCCAGCCCTCGCTGTATCAGGAATAAAATAGCTGCCAGCGAACGGGTTTTTAGATCGAAGCGGTTCTCCAGAAATTCGTAGGCTGTGTATACATTAAGCCGGTAGAAAATAGGAATTACTGTGATAGAGATAATGACCATCGCGATAGGCAAGCCGAAATAGAACTGCACGAAGCGCATACCATCTTCATAAGCCTGCCCCGGTGTGGAGAGAAAAGTGATGGCGCTGGCCTGCGTAGCCATAATGGAAAGCCCAATCGACCACCATTTCATGCTGTTGTCGCCTTTCAAATACCCTTCAATATCTTTACTGCCGCGCGTTTTCCAGATACCGTAGATTACAATAAACCCAAGGGTGCCCAGTAGCACAATCCAATCGAGTGGCCTCATTCGTAAATTTTGGTGATGATGTAAAACAGTATAATCAGGAATACCAGGTTGCCCAGCACTAACTTATACATGCCAGCCCAGGTCTTGAAAAAAGGAGGTTTATCAATGGGCTGCTCCTGATCGATCGGTTCGCTTTTATTTATCATACACAGTTGAGCACAGAATATTTTGTTCTACTACCTTTTATTTGATTTTGCTTCTGGTGAGTTCTCGCCGCCCTTACCCAGGGAAATAAGGTTCACAAACAGGCGGTACGCACCAGGCACACCAGCAGGCAGCTCTCTAAACCAGGAGTAGCCTGAATAAATGTAATAGCCCTTGCCATACTTAGCTACCAGCAAACCACCGTCACGGGCAGGCTCACCTGGATCGTTAGAAGAAAGTATCGCAGTAAATTCATCGCTCCACTTGTTAGGGAAGTATAATCCACGCTCCTGTACCCACCCCTCAAAATCTTGTTGCGTGATTTTGTTGGGTGAATTCAGCACCGGGTGCTCCGGCTTCAGAAAACGGACCTCTGCCCCCTCTACGGCTACGCGGTCGCGGCTTAATTGTAGTGGATACGGGGCAACGTCAGGCAATACCAGGCTATGATTGGTATTGTACTGCACAATCAGGTTACCGCCCTGCGCCACGTACTCCAGCAGCGTTGGCTGGTAAAACTTGAGTCGCTCTACTGTATTATAGGCACGTACGCCAAGTATAACAGCATCAAACTGCTTCAGGTAACTTAGCTGCATGTTCTCATCTTTCAACAGGGTTACCTCATAGCCAATCTGCTGCAGGCTTACCGGTATTTCATCGCCGGCTCCCATCAAGTAGGCCACTTTATCGCCTCTCTTTTGCAAATCCAGCTTCACCACTTTTGCTGTAGCTTCCGGAAAAGTTACCTGCGCCGGAATATGGCTATAGTTAATCTCGTTCAGGCCCTGGCTATAAGCCTTGCCTGCTACAGTGGCAACTGCCTTTAACTGTGCCTGCTGCTGTTCTTTGGGAGGGTAAACCATAAAGCCGACGCTCTTTTCTGCCCCTTTTGCCTGTAGCTGAAAAGGAACACTTGCGGGCTCTACACGCCATCCTTTCGGTAGCGTAAGCTTCAGTTCTCCTGTCACATTGCTCTTTCCTGCTTTTAGCAGCACCTGCACCTGCTTCGGCTCCTGGCTTGCAAACATAAACACCTGCTCCTTTAGATTCAGAAACACCGGTGGCGTAACAACGAAGGGTCTGTATACTTCTCCTTCCACCGGGTCGGTGCGCTTATACACAACAGGCACGCTCAGTTGCAACGGCTCTCCGGCTACCAGCAGCTTAAAAGTAGCCTCTGCTGCCGCACTATTCTCCGGCTTGCCTACCTCCTGCTGGTGCTGCACGTGGAACATCCCCACGCTTCCCTCCTGCCGTAACCAGTACGGTTGTGAGTAGGCGATGTCCTGTGGCAGCTGATTCGTGGTGTTATACCTTAGCGGATCGTTGCTCTTTAAAGTATAATTAAGCGTAGTATCTTTTGCTGCGAAGGAGTACTTTATACTTTGCAGGGTTATGGGCACAGCAGAGCGGTTTACGGCTTCTACCTGGAGTTTTACTGGCTGCCCGGGAGTCGCGGCATAATCAGCGGCGGTCACTTCTAAGTATAAACCCAAGGATGCCTGTAACACCTTCTGCAATTCGGCTAACTTTACCTGTTTCCAATAGGTATCCGGCAGTTTCTGGAGTTCTTTTTTTGCAGCGAGAAGCGTTGGCACAATACCTGACGGATTGACTGGCGAATAAGTATTAATGGCTTTTTGAATCAGCTTTTCTACTTTTTCACCTCCGTTTACACGGCTCCAGCTGGTATTTATACCTTCAAAGAGATCCTGCTGCGCCTTGTCTCCGGCTGTGTGCTGCAAATATTCTATACTTGTACCGCGGGAGCCGCTAGAGCCGAAGCCTTGGCTCTTGTGCATGCTGCGGCTCTCTGCTGCCACTTCGCCATAGGACTTGCCTAGCAAAGGATTGAAGCCGCCTACATCAATTTTCAGCAGCTCTTTCCCAAACTTCTCAAACTCTTCCTGGCTTTTGAAAGACCACACACCGGTATTCCACAGCAGGCGCTTTGGCTGCCATGTATCCACATATTTTAGCTGCTCCGGAAAGCGCTTGGGGTCTGCGGCAGCTTTAAAAGCTTCTTCTGCCAGAATAGCAGAGGCCGTATGGTGCCCGTGGCCAGCCCGTTCATCGGGCGGGAAGCGGGTTATCATGACATCGGGTTTAAACCTTCGAATGGTCCAGACCATATCGGCCAACACCTGTTCTCTGTTCCAGATGGTAAACGTTTCGTCGGCATCTTTCGAATAGCCAAAATCGTTAGCTCTGGTAAAAAACTGCTGCCCTCCGTCGGTGCGGCGGGCCTGCAGCAATTCCTGTGTTCGTATGATACCAAGCCCTTCCCGAATTTCGGGGCCTATCAGGTTCTGTCCTCCATCTCCTCTGGTAATAGCAAGATAGCCGGTGTTATAAAGCTTTTCGTTTGAGAGGTAAGCGATGAGCCGCGTGTTTTCATCATCGGGGTGAGCCGCCACATATAATACCGACCCCAGAACGTTCAGCTGTTTCAGGTCTTGCAGTATTTTGGCAGCAGATGGTTTTTCCGGCGCTTGTGCTACTAAAGGTTGTTTCCACAGCAATAAACACATTGCCAGTAAGGACAAGCACCTTAAGTAAGGGTGTATTTTAGTCATAAATTAAATAGAACAGACTGAGCCTTGTAAAACTAAGCAATTAACACGAAGCATCACAAGTTGAAAAGCGCCTTTTGCCCAAATGTATTTTTCTTCAGATAAACAACATATAGCTCTCCCTATACATCAATATTTATAAAAATTATGCGGAAAAGTTCGCTTAAAACATACTT